>JBDRDQ010000441.1:0-4325 GCA_043820695.1 Gemmatimonadota bacterium
GGGAGTTCCGAATCAGCAACTTTATGCTCTGGCAGCTAGCCTACACCGAGATCCACATCACCCCGGTGCTGTGGCCCGATTTTACCCGGCGAGACCTCTATGCCGCCGTTTTGGATTACCAGAAAAGGGAACGACGGTTCGGACGGGTGACGGTCCCTTGACGGCCCCTGACCTTTCATGAGGCCGATGGGCGACCTGGGCCTACGGCTAGCTGTGGCGGCCATCGGGATTCCCCTGGCCCTGGTCGTTCTTTTCACCGGGGGCTGGGTGCTGACCGTGTGCCTGGCCGTCCTGGCGACCATGGCAACGCGGGAATTGTACGCCCTCGCTGCTGCCCGGGGCGTCCGTGCCTTTTCAGTCATCGGACTCGTCGGGACGGCGGCGTTGGTCCTCCTGGCAGGCTGGACTCGGTCTTTCCAGCTCTGGGCTCCCTGGGCGATGGGGTCACTTCTCCTCCTGTTCTTCCTCTCCAGCGCATCGGCGGTAAGGCTGCGTACATCGGAAGAACGCCCTCTCCTCGCCGCTTCCCTTACACTGGTGGCGGCTCTCTACTGGGGAGGGGGGTTCTCCTTTGGCATCTTCCTCCGCCACTTGCCGGAGGTGGCGGGGTGGCCGGATCCGGCCACACCCAACCTAGGACCGTTCCTCCTTGCCTTTCCCCTGGCCGTCACCTGGACGGCGGACACAGCGGCTTATCTCTTCGGAAATCTCTTTGGCCGCCGCAAGATGATTCCTGCCGTCAGCCCCGGAAAGACTGTGGAGGGAGGAATTGCGGGCCTATGTACGGCGGTCCTGACGGGTGCCCTCATGGGATCGGTCTTCCTGAGGATTCACCCGGATCCGTGGGTGGCGAGCCTGTTGGGTGGGGCAATGGGACTGCTCATGGGGGTCACCGTCCAACTCGGCGACCTCATCGAGTCCCTCTACAAAAGAGAAGCGGGGGTAAAGGACTCCGGGAATCTCCTTCCCGGCCATGGCGGGGTCCTGGACCGGTTCGACGCCCTGATCTTCACGCTTCCGCTTACCTACGCCCTGGTCTGCCTGGTAGGCATTTTTCAATGATCCGAGTCGCCATCCTAGGGTCCACGGGTTCCATCGGTAGAAGCACTCTGGATGTCATCGAGCGGCATCCTGACCGGTTCAGGGTGGTGGCCCTCGCCGCCAACCAGGATCTGGAGACCCTGGCCCTTCAGGTGCAGCGCCACCGCCCGTCCGTAGCGGTCTTGACGCAGGGTAAGGGACTAGGTGGGCGAGACGATCTCCCCGAAGCACGTTGGATGGAAGGGCGGGAAGCCCTTCTGGAGATCACCGAATCCCCGGATGTGGACGTGGTGGTGAACGCCCTGGTGGGGGCGGCTGGGCTGGAGCCCACTCTGCAAACTCTCCTGGCAGGAAAACGACTGGCCCTGGCCAACAAAGAGAGTCTGGTGGCCGGGGGCGACCTGGTGGTGGCTGCGGCGGAGAAAGGGGGCGGAGAGCTCATTCCGGTGGACAGCGAACACAGCGCCATCCTGCAGTGCCTCGAAGGGTACGACATTGACTCGGTGGCGCGCCTGGTCCTGACGGCATCCGGGGGGCCCTTCCGCGGATGGAGCATCGACCAATTGCGGGACGCTCGCCCCTCCCAGGCCCTCAACCACCCCACCTGGTCCATGGGCGCCAAGATCACGGTGGACTCGGCTACCCTTGCCAACAAAGCTCTTGAGGTCATCGAGGCCCACTTTTTGTACGGGATCGATTATGATTCTCTTGGGGTAGTCGTCCATCCTCAATCCATCGTTCATTCCTTCGTGGAATTTGTTGATGGGTCCGTGTTGGCTCAACTGGGGTTTCCGACCATGGAGCTCCCGATCCTGTACGCCCTGAGTTATCCGGAGAGGGTGGAGGACGGGGCCTTGCGGACCTTCGACCCGGTGAAGGCTTCGCCTCTGGTTTTCGAGGAAGTCGACCGGGAGGCCTTTTCGCTTTTTGGCCTTGGGGAGCGTTCGGGGCGTGAGGGTGGCAGCTCCCCCGCGGTTTTTAATGCCGCAAACGAGATTGCGGTGGAGGCGTTCCTTCGGGAAAGGATAGGTTTCCCGGAGATGGGCGATTTGGTTTCGAAGGCCTTGGACCGGTTGGGAGGCCGCCCCGTCGGGAGTTTGGAGGAAGTTCTGGATATTGATCGGGAGGCTCGGGCAGTCAGCGGCGAGCTGATCCGCCTCCTCGAATGGAAGGTATCGAAGAAGAAGTCATGACTGTTCTTGCTACGATTATTGTTCTGGGTGTCCTCATTTTCGTCCATGAGTTGGGCCATTTCTGGGCCGCGAAACTCGTGGGGGTGGAGGTGCAGCGCTTCTCCATTGGTCTGGGTCCCCGTATCTGGGGTGTGACCTGGGGAGAAACGGAATACGTCTTCAGCGCAATTCCCCTTGGCGGATACGTGAAGATGGGGGGGATGGAGGACGAGGTTCTGGACAAGCTGGAAGGTGGGGGCTCGAAAGAACCCAGGGTCCCCGGGCCTCGGGACTTCGACGGGAAACCCATCTGGGCCAGGACGCTGGTTATCTCTGCCGGCGTCATCATGAACATGGTGTTTGCCTTCGCCATCTATGTCACGGTGGCGGGGTTGTGGGGGGTCAGAGAGTACGCCACGACGAGGATTGGGAAGGTCTACGAGACCATCGTGCCCCAGGGCGCCGAGGCCATGGCTGAGATCCCGGTGGGTGCGGAGCTGGTCCGGGTCGGGGACAAGGTCACGGAAGATTGGGGTGATGTCCGGGAAGGGCTGGTTTTTGCGAACCCCGGTCCCCTGACGCTCGAGTTCCGCAATCCCGACGGGCAGGTGAGGATCCAGCTTCCGGAGGCTGAGGAAGACCGCCTGAGGTTGGCGGGGGCGGTGCTCCCCTGGATCAGCGCCACGGTTGGGGGGGTGGATCCCGGTTCGCCCGCAGATAAGGGCGGCGTGGAACCGGGGGATCGGATCCTGAGTGTGGATGGGACCCCCGTCGTGAACTGGTTCGGCTTTTTGGACGCGATCAGATCTCGCCCCGGTGCCAGGGTCGAGTTGGAGATCCTCCGGGACGGGAGGGAGTTGACCCGGGCGGTGGCCCTGGAGGCTCTGGAGGAGGAGGATCCGGTCACCGGGGAAATCGTGACGGTTGGCCACGTCGGAATCTTCATCCCTCCGGAGGAGGTGGTCTTTGCCCGGGTAGGCGCCGGAGAGGCTCTGGTGGCCGGGTATCGGGACACGGTGGGGGTGACGGGGATGATTCTGGACTTCCTCAAGCAGCTGGTGACCGGAAATGTCTCGCCAAGATCCGTCGGTAGCCTCGTCACCATAGGGCAGGCATCGGGGCAGGCCGCCGCTGCAGGGCTGGAGTATTTCCTGGGCTTCATGGCCCTCTTCAGCGTCAATCTTGCCATTCTGAACCTCTTACCCATTCCAGTCCTGGACGGGGGCCACCTGGTCTTTCTGGCCATCGAGGCGATCCGAGGAGGGAATCCCCTTTCCGTGGAGCAACGGCTCCGTTGGAGTCAGGTCGGGTTCGTGGTGCTCATGGGAATCATGGTCTGGGCCCTGTCCAACGACTTCATGCGGTTGTTCGGCATGTAAGGGGCGGGGCAGCCCTTCGCAGAAGGACAATCAGATCAAGGCCAGCTGGTCTGGCCCTAAACGCCGTCGAAGCTCCGCCACATCCATGAGATGGGTGGGGGTGTCCTGCTCCGCGACTTGTAGCAATCCCTTAAAACCGGCCTTCCGCAGTGCCTGGCCCACCACAGCTTCGGCTAGTTCAGGCCGGTTGCATTCCACGGATAGATGAGCCAGCATCACCGCCGCCAACCGTGGGTGGAGAAGCTCGACGGCAAGCTGGGCCGCCGCTTCGTTGGACAGATGCCCGTGGCTGGAAGCGATGCGGGACCTCACGGATAGAGGGTAGGGACTCTGGTGAAGGAGTCCCGGATCATGGTTGGCCTCCAGGACCAGGACGTCGCTCTGGGAGAGGGCGTGCCGGACCTGTGCGGTGGGCCGTCCCAGGTCCGTTGCCACCCCTAATTTGAACCCGGTTTCGGTGTCCGTGAGCGCTACGGCCACCGGATCCCGGGCGTCGTGGGCGGTCAGGAAGGGTTCCACTCTCAAAGACCCCACCGAGAAGGGGAACCCGGCCCGATACGACCGAAGATCCTCCTCCCCCCGGAACAGAGAGCCACAGGCCTCCCGCGTGAGGTCCGTGAGGAACACGGGAGTCCCGTGGCGGCGAGCGAAGACCCCCACCCCCCGGGTGTGGTCTCTGTGGTCGTGGGTGACGACGATGGCGTTGATTTCCTCAGGGAGCACGCCCAGCGAC
>JBDRDQ010000442.1:0-7799 GCA_043820695.1 Gemmatimonadota bacterium
GCGAGAAGGTGGTGGGGCTGGTCCTGAAGCTCTTCGGATCCAACACGGCCGGCGTCATCGAGCGTCTCGAAGAGCGGATCGATGTCTTGAATGTCAGCCTTCCCGAGGGTGTCCAGATCGTCCCCTTCTATAACCAGGCGGCTTTCGTCAAAGCCTGTTTCCGGACGGTGACATGGAATCTCGCCCTGGGCGTGGTATTGGTCATAGGGGTCCTTTTCCTGTTTATGGGGCACCTCCCGTCGGCCTTCCTCACCATGCTCACCCTGCCCTTCTCGGTGCTGTTCACCTTCATCGTAATGCAGCGGGTAGGGCTGGCGGCCGACCTCATGTCTTTCGGAGGGTTGGCCATCGGCATTGGTCTGATCGCCGATGCGGCCATCATTTATGTCGAGAACACCTACCGGCACATCCAAGGGGGAATGGACCGGATCTCGGCCCTGGTCCGGAGCGGGGAGGAGGTCACCCGGCCCATCTTCTTCGCCATCCTCATCATCGTTCTGGTCTTCCTCCCCATCTTCACCCTTCAGGGAACCGCGGGCATCATGTTCCGGCCCATGGGGCTCGCCATATCGGTGGCACTCCTCGGGTCCCTCGCCTTTACCCTTCTGGCGATTCCGGCCCTGGGGTCTTTCCTTCTCGGGAAAAGAACCGAGCTGAAACGAGAGGACCCACTTTTGATCCGGGCCATCAGCCGCCACTACTTGGTCCTCTTCGAGTGGTGCAGAACGAGACGCCGGCAGGTATTCCTGGTTACGGGGGGCGCGTTGGCCATGGGCATCCTCCTCCTCCCCTTCATGGGCCGGGAGTACATGCCCACCCTGAAAGAGGGAACCCTCCAGCTCCAGGTCACCATGAACGCCAATGTGAGCCTCGAGCGATCCGTCGCAGAGGCGATGGAGATCGAAAGGCGGCTGATGGCGATGCCCGGGGTCGAAGCAGTTCTCACCCGCATCGGCCGGGGAGAGGCAGGGAGCCACGGTCACTTCGTCAACGACCTCCAGATCCTGATTCAGCTCGATCAACGGCGCTCAGCCTGGCGGAACCTGGACCTGGAGAACATTCAGGAGGAGATCAGCCATGAGCTGGAAGACCTCCCGGGCATCACCCTGAACCTCTCCCAGCCCATCGCCCATAACCTGGACGAGCTCATCACCGGCTCGCGGGCCCAGCTCGCCGTGCGCATTTTCGGGGAGAACGCCGATACCCTTCAACAGCTTTCCGAAGAACTGGAGGCTGTTCTCATGGAGTTGGAGGGGGCCGTGGACGTTCAAACCGAAAAGTTCACAGGCCAGAACAATCTGGTGATCCATCTGGATCGGGCCGCCCTGGCCCGCCACGGGATGGACGTGGACCAGGTTCAGGGATTGGTGGAGGCGGCCATCGGTGGTGTCGTCGTCGGACAGGTTTATGAAGGCCGACGCCGCTTCGACATCTTCGTTAGGTTCCAAACCGAATTTCGGGCGGACATCCAGCAGATCCGAGACCTCCTCATCCCCCTTCCCGATGGGGGTCGGCTGCCCTTGAATCAGCTGGCGCAGATCGAAGAGACGGAGGACGCCCGGGTGGTGAGCCGGGAGGATGGCCGTCGGTTCAGCACCGTCCAGGCGAACGTCCGAGGCCGGGACATGGGCCGCTTCGTGGAAGAGGCTCAGCATGCCATTGCCGAGGACGTGGTCATTCCCGCCGGGTACACCGTCCGGTGGGGAGGGCAGTTCGAGCTCCAGGAACGGTCCCGCCGGACCTTCATGATCGTCACCCCGTTGACGCTTCTCCTGGTCTCCGTCCTCCTCTATACCATTTTCGGCTCGGTGTTGGAGGCGGGAGTCATCCTTATCAACATTCCCTTGGCCCTCACCGGAGGCCTGGCCGCTCTGCTTATCTCCGGCCAATACATGAGCGTGCCGGCATCCATCGGCTTCATTGCCATCTTCGGAATCGCCCTGGAAGACGGCCTGGTCCTTCTCAGCACCATCCGACGTCGTTTCCGGGGAGGGGACCCCGTGTCCGAGGCGGTGAGGTACGGGGTGGAAGCCAAACTGCGACCGGTCCTCATGACCACCTTCACCACGGTCTTCGGGATTCTCCCCCTCCTGCTGGCCACCGGTCCAGGCGCCGAAATCCAGCGACCCTTGGCCACCGTGGTCATGGGGGGCCTCCTCACCAGCACTCTGGTGACCCTGGTGGTCCTCCCCCTGGCATACCAGGCCGTGCTGGAGCGGGACCCGACCTCCCGCAGAAGGGGAAACTCGACCAGGCACTAGCAAATGAGGCAGGCAAGAATCACTCAGCCCGGTGTTGATCACTCAGCCCGTTAATGATCACTGAACCCCTGACCATCTTCCTCACGCTGGCGGCGGTGGTGTTCGCCTCCATTCAGCTGGAAAACCGGGTGCCTCTCTTTCGTGCCCTGGGAGCGGCCCTGACCGGCATTCTCCTGGGCATGGTCCTATCGAACACAGGGATCCTCCCCGGGGAATCGCCCACCTACACATTCCTCATGGGGGATGGGGTTTATTTCGGGATCGCCCTTATCCTTCTCAGCGTTGACCTCCGTACCGTTCTTCAAGCCGGACCTGGAATGTTGGCGGCCTTCGGCATCGGTGCCGTGGGGACTGCTGTAGGAGCCATTACCGGGGGCCTCCTCCTGGTTGGGTTGGTGGGGCCGGAGACGTGGAAGCTCTCGGGACAATTCACCGGAACCTACACAGGAGGCGGCGCCAACTTCGCCGCTCTGGGCCGAGCCTTCGAGACAAGCCCCGACCTCTTCTCCGCCGCTACGGCAGCCGACGTCATCATCACCGCCCTGTGGATGATGGTGTGCCTGGCCGTTCCGGTTCTCCTGGGGCGGCCAAAAGGGCCGGGCCATACAGGGCCGGGGCAGGCGGCCCAGGCGGAGCAGGCCCAGGCGGGGCCCCTCCCCGACGTGGAAGAGAAACCCGTCACCCTGGAGCGCACCCTCAACGACACGGTCAGGCCCGTCTCCCTGAGGGATGCGGCCGCCCTGGTTGTGGTGGCGGTAGGCGCGGTTTGGGGCGCCGGGTTCCTGGCCGGGGTCGTACCGATCGTCCCCGAGGTCCTGTGGCTCACCACACTCGTGCTCCTCATGGCCCAGATCCCAGCAGTCAAGAGCCTCCCCGGTGGGGCCCTCTTCGGCAACTACCTCATTCTCCTATTCCTGGCGAGCAACGGAGCCCGATCGGTGGTGGCCAACCTCGTAGCCATGGGCCCCCCGGTTTTCTACTATGCGATCATCACCGTCGCCATACACGGGGTGGTCATCTTTGGCATCGGCCGGTTGGCCCGACTGGACATGGCTACCCTGGCCGTGGCATCCCAAGCGAACGTGGGAGGGGCGGCGTCCGCGATCGCCCTGGCAAGTGCCCGTGGATACCACGATCGCCTGGTCCCGGGGGTCGCCGTGGGTTTGGTGGGATACGCCGTCGGGAACTACCTGGGAATGGCAGTAGGAATATTCATGCGGGGGCTGATAGGATAGCGGTCGCCCCCCCCTTGGTATTAGCAGAGAGGCCCTAGCATGCCCGGTTTTCCGAACCTCACGGTCCTGGACCACCCTCTCATCCAACACAAGCTCTCCTTCCTTCGGCATCACGAGACGCCGAAGAAGCTCTTCAAGGAGCTGGTTGACGAGATCGCCAACTTGATGGCCTACGAAGTGACCCGGGACCTGCCTCTGAAAGAGGTCCCAATCCGGACGCCCCTGGAAGACATGGTGGCCCGGCGAATCAGGGGGAAGAAGCCGGTGATCGTCCCCATCTTGCGGGCTGGCCTGGGGATGGTGGAGGGCATCGTCCGCCTTATTCCGGGGGCTCGGGTCGGCCATATCGGTCTCTACCGGAATGAGGAAACCCTCGAACCCGTCGAGTACTACTTCAAGATCCCGCCGCCCGAGCGACGGGACTTCATCGTGGTGGACCCCATGCTGGCCACGGGGGGATCAGCCTCGGCCGCGATCGGGTTCCTGAAAGACCGGGGGGTCGAGCGTCTCCGGTTCATGTGTGTGGTGGCAGCCCCTGAAGGGGTCCATAGGATGGGCCGAGACCACCCCGACGTTCCCATTTTCACTGCGGCTCTCGACCGAGGCTTGGACGAAAACGGCTATATCATCCCCGGCCTCGGCGACGCTGGAGACCGGCTTTTCGGAACCAAATAAACGGGGCCCTTGGCCGGCCGGCGACCCCGCGCCCTCCCCCTACCGGGTGGTGAAAGTGATGGGGAGGGAGATCCACACCGGCACCCGCTTGTCCCTGTTCAGCGCCGGGGTGAACTCGATGACCCCGGCCACCATCAACGCGGCCCGGTCCAGGGCGGCGTGCCCCGAGCTGGCTTTAACCAGCGTCTGTTGAACTACCCCTCCTTCGTCGATCTGAAACCAGACCTCTACCGTGCCTCCGATTCCCGCGTCTCTTAGAAGCGGAGGGTATTCCCGGGTGAGGGACTCTCGGACCTCCTCCCGGTTCCTGATCCCCGGCCTGACCGTGAAGGGCGTGAAGGTCGGCGTTTCGGTCATTCTCGTAGTAAAAGTGGAGTCAGGGGGTGGCGGCAGCCGGTCGACAGGGTTGTTCTCGAAGGTCGTGAGGGGGATGGTGATGTTCTCATCGATCCGCACCGCCGAGACCACGGGCGAGGCAGGACGGGTGATGGGTTCCGGATCCGGAGGTATGATCACATCGGGGGGAAGCGCCACCACGAGAATCTCACCTGAATCTCTCGACAGGTCCTGCGCCGAGAGCTCCGGCCAGAGACTGAGGACGGCGAAATGGGCTAGGGTGGCCAGGATCATGGACCCCCAGAGCCAGGAGGAAAAGGATTCCTTGAAGCGGTCGTTGGCAGTCATGGTGTCCCCCTTGTGAAGATGCATCCCTCTCTTGACCCGGATGACGACGGTCTTAGGGAATCTTGCACACCAATCCTTGGGAAAAAGGCCGAAAACTTGGACAGGGTGGAGGTCGCAGCCTACATTTCTTGTTCTGATTGAGTAGTCCCGTACCCTGGTCCATTGGAGAGGGTTTTTCTCCCCTCCAGCGAGAGCCAGGGCAGCCAACTCCGCACCGAAGCCCGGTTGTTTCGAGGATTATGAGATGAGTATCAGCCAGATCGCTTCCTCCGTCCGTGAGTCCGTCACCCTTGCCCTGAATGAGAAAGCCGCCGTGCTCAAGGCAAAGGGGGAGCCCCTGATTCATCTCGGCGGTGGCGAGCCCAAGGCAAAAGCGCCTGTGGACGCCATTCTCGCTGCAGCGGCAATGCTGAACTCCGGGGAGATCCGCTACACGCCCTCCGCCGGCACGCCGGCCATGAAAGCCGCCATCATCCGGTACACGGAGGAACATTACGGAAGGAAGGTCACGCCCAAGCACGTTATTGCCAGCAGCGGGGCGAAACAGGCTCTCATGGTGACCTTCAGGGCGATTCTGGACCCCTTGGATGAGGTGGTCTTCCCGGCCCCCTACTGGGTGAGCTATCCGGAGATGGTCCGCCTATGCGGCGCCATCCCTGTCCCCGCGACCCCGGAGGACGGGACTCTGATCCCTACGGCGGAGGACATCATCAGCCGGGTGGGAAGTCAGACCAAGGCCGTACTTCTCAACAGCCCCAGTAACCCGTCGGGGCTGATGATTCCCCCGGACGTTATCAGGGAGGTCGTGGAGTTCTGTGAGAAGGAGGGAGTCTACCTCATCACGGACGACATCTATCACCGGCTGGTCTTCGACGGCAAGAAATGGACGAACCCCTACGAGTTTGCCAAGGAGCTGGGGGACACTTCAAAGCTCATCGTCATCAACGGGGTGAGCAAAGCCTACGCGATGACGGGATTCCGTATCGGCTGGGCGGTAGCCAATCCGAAGCTCATCGAGGTCATGGGGAACATTCAGTCCCACGAAACTTCCGGCCCCGCGGGTCTGCTACAGGTTGGAGCCGTGGCCGCCATCAACGGGATTCAATCCAGCGTCGAGAACCTCAGGATGCAGCTGGAGAATCGGAAGAACATCCTGATGTCGAAGCTGCGAGCCTTCGAAGGGGTGAAGGTCGCAGAGCCCGACGGCACCTTCTATGCATTCGTCGATTTCAGGGCTTACGAGAAGGACTCCCTGAAGCTCTCCACCTTCCTTCTGGACAAGGTCCAGGTGGTGACGGTACCGGGCATCGCGTTCGGGGTGGACGGCCATCTCCGGATCAGCTACTGCGGCCCTGAAAAGGACGTCATCGATGGCATCGAGCGCATCAAGTGGGCGCTGGATCCCAACTCACCCAACGAGCTCCAACTCGGCAACCGCAAACTGGTGCGGGACTGGGCCTGAAAGGGGGACCGACATGTCGAAGTTCTTGAAGATCAAGTCGCCCGGGGAGGCTCAGGCCGGAGAGTTTAAGAGTGATTTCGGACTGGAGAACCACGGGCTCAAGTACCTGAAGCGGACATACTGGAATCTCCCCACGGAGGCCCTCTACGAAGAATTCGTGTTTCGTGGGGAGGGAACCATCGTCAACCACGGACCGATGGCGGTGAACACAGGGAAGTGGAGCGCCCGGGCCGCCAACGACAAGTTCGTGGTCATGGAGCCCGACACCCAGGACGACGTCTGGTGGGGAGAGTACAACCGGCCCATCTCACCCGAGAAATTCGCCGGACTGTACGCCCGCATGCAGGCCTACCTCCAGGGTGAAGAGGTGTTCGTCCAGGATTGTTACGCCGGGAATGACGAGGAACACTCCCTGGCGGTCCGCGTCATCACCGAGGACGCCTGGCAGAGCCACTTCGCCCGGAACATGTTCATCCTGCCCAAGTCACGCGACGAGTACCGTGAGTTCATCCCGGACTTCACCGTCATCGCTCTCCCCCGCTTCAAGGCCGACCCCATCATCGACGGGACCCGGAGCGAGACGGCCATCATTCTCAACTTCGCAGAGCGGGTGGCTCTCATCGCCGGATCCAGCTACGCCGGGGAGATCAAGAAATCGGTTTTCACAACCCTGAACTATCTCCTTCCCAATGCCGGTGTCCTCTCCATGCACTGCTCAGCCAACGTGGGGGACAGGGGAGATGCGGCCCTCTTCTTCGGCCTCTCGGGCACGGGAAAGACGACCCTTTCGGCCGACCCCAAACGGCATCTTATCGGGGACGACGAGCACGGCTGGACCGATGTGGGCGTGTTCAACGTGGAGGGCGGGTGTTACGCCAAGGTCATCCGCCTGAGTCCCGAGCACGAGCCCCAGATCTACGCAACCACGAACCGCTTCGGGACCATCCTGGAGAACGTGGTCTTCGACCCGGTTAGCCGGAAGCTGGATCTGGATGATCCCACCTACACCGAGAACACACGCTGCAGCTACCCGTTGGAGTTCCTGCCGGGGGTGAAGGAAGGGGGGCGAGTCGATTCCCACCCCGAGAACATCTTCCTTCTCACCTGCGACGCATCGGGGGTTCTGCCTCCCATTTCCAAGCTTTCCCCGGATCAGGCCCTCTACCACTTCATCAGCGGATACACGTCCAAGATCGCAGGCACGGAGATCGGCTTGGGCACCGAGCCGAAGATCACCTTCAGCACCTGTTTCGGCGCCCCCTTCATGGTCCATCATCCCTTCGTCTACGCCAACATGCTGAAGGAGAAAATGGAGGCCCACGGGTCCCGATGTTGGCTCATCAACACGGGGTGGACCGGCGGCCCCTTCGGAACCGGGAAGCGGATCAGCATACACCACACCCGGGCCCTCCTCAATGCAGCGTTGGGAGGGGGCTTGAACAAGGTCGATTTCCGCAAGGACAAGCTCTTCGGCTTCGAGGT
>JBDRDQ010000443.1:0-9447 GCA_043820695.1 Gemmatimonadota bacterium
CTTGAGGGATTCCACCCCCTCGGACGTCTTTCTCATGGCCCAGATCGGGGAGAGCACCGGGGAGAAGTTCGCTCATTGCGTCGCGGAGTTCGATGCGGCCGGCGACATCGCCGACGGATACGAGATCAATGTGTCCTGCCCTCATGCCGACAAGGGGGGAATCCTCATCGGCTCGGATCCCGACAGCGTCCGAAGCATCACGGCGGCCACCCGGAAAGCCACCCGGAAACCCATCATCGTCAAGCTTAACGCCGGCGTTCGCGGGTTGGAGGAGATCGCCGTAGCTGCGGCGGAAGGGGGTGCGAATGCCCTCTCGGCCATCAACACCATCGGAGGGCCGAACCCTGAACTCAGCAACCAGTTCGGGGGTCTGTCGGGGGGTGCGATCTTCCCCGCCACTCTGGATGCAATCGCCCGCCTTCGTCGCGTAGTGTCCCTACCCATCATCGCCATGGGCGGGATCCGGGGGGCCGGAGACATTCGCCGCCTGGAGGCGATCGACGCTTCGCTCTTCTACGCCATAGGCACGGCGCTCGGCGGGTTGGATTCCGAGGAAATCCGGGAGTACTTCCACCTGCTGGAGAGGGACCTGGCCCAGGGGACGGACGTGGCCACGGGGATGACGCTGAACCGGATGCTCATGGAGTACCGCCCCTTCGTGGTCTCCGAGATCGACGTGTACAGCGACACGGTCCGGGTCATCAAATTTCATGAACGGCTGGACGCTGACGTGGGGGTGGGCCAGTTCGTCTTCTTCAAGGTCGCCAACACCAACTCGAAACCCTTCTCGGTCGCCGCCAACCAGGACCGGCTCGAGCTTCTGGTTCGAAACGTCGGACCCATGACCGCGAAAGCATGCCAGCTCAACGTCAACGACGTGGTCCGGATTCGTGGACCCTATGGGCATGGCTTCACCCTCCCCCGGGACCGTACCGTCGTGTTCGTGGGAGCGGGGGTCGGCATCGCCCCCGTGCACCATGCCGCCCAAATTCACTCCGGTCCCAAGCGGATCTTCCTCGGGGCCGTCACGGCGAAGGAGCTCGCCTACCTCGACTCCTTCCGGCGATTGGGCCCGGTGTCGGTGTCGACCGACGACGGAACGGCCGGCCACAAAGGGTACATCGCCCAGTTGGTCGAGAAGGCTCTGGCGGAGGATTCGTTGAAGGATCCCCTCTTCCTCAACTGCGGCCCCGAACCCGCAATGCGGGCGCTGGACGGGGTGGAGCGGCGGTACGCTCCGCCGGAGGACATCTTCCACGTGGTCGAGCGGTATACCAGTTGCGGCATCGGCATTTGCGGGAAATGCTCCATCCCCTCGGGGGAAAGATCCTGTGTCGATGGGCCGGTCCACAGTGCCGTATCCTTCACCCCGGGCGAGTCCCATCGGGACCTGACCGGGAGGAAGTTCCTGTACTAGGAGCCGACCCGCGGTCCGGGTTGCAGCAGAGGCCGGGTCCTGGTCCTGAACATCGGCGGGTCATGAGGTTGGACCGTCCGAAGGTTGGACCGTCCGAGATCCGCTGTCCTGGAACGGCAGTCTGGAACGGCAGTCGGTTGCCCAGGGCTCTCGGAGTGCTTAGCCTCCAGGGATCTCAACCACATCACTTCTCCTTTTCGGAGGCTCCAATGCGTTCGATTCGGCCGAAGCTCGCCGGCTCCTGGCTTCTGATAGCCGGCTTCTGTACCCTCTGGGCGGGCTGCGAAGCGCCCTCCGGACAAACCGCCGACCTGGTCCTTCACAACGGGAAGGTCGTCACCGTCGACGCCGCCGTTCCCGATGGCGAGGCCGTGGCCGTCCTGGACGGGAGGATCCTAGCGGTCGGTTCCAATCGTGAGATCGAAGCCTATATCGGATCGGATACCGAGGTCATCGACCTGGCAGGCCAGCTCGCCATCCCCGGCTTCATCGACAGCCACGTCCACTTCTCCGGAATCGGTACCGCTCAGCTCCAGCTCAAACTCATGGAGGTGGCGAACTGGGATGAGGTCGTGCAGATGGTCGCTGCCGCCGTGGCCGCGGCGGAACCCGGGGAGTTGATCCAGGGCCGCGGCTGGCATCAGGAGAAATGGGACCGGACCCCTGAACCGAATGTGGACGGGCTTCCCTTCCACCAGACGCTGGACGCCGTATCCCCGAATAACCCGGTGCTCCTCACCCACGCCAGCGGCCATGCGACCTATGCCAATGGGCGAGCCATGGAGATTGCCGGGATCGACCGGACCACCCCAGACCCGCAGGGCGGTGAGATCGTTCGGGACAGCGCGGGGAATCCCATCGGGGTTTTCAGGGAGCGGGCAGGCCGTCTCCTCGAAGCGGCCCGAACCAACGCTTCGGAGCCTGATCCCAGAGAGGTCATGGAGCTGGCCGACCAGGAAGTTCTTTCGAAGGGCATCACCTCGGTCCATGACGCGGGGGTCGGCTTCGGAACCATCGATCTCTACAAACAGATGATCGACGAGGGGGCTCTCGGCGTGCGGATGAACGCCATGATCCGACTCGGGAACGACGAACTCAGGGCTCGTTTCCCGGAATACAAGACGGACAACTACGGTGACCATAACCTGAGGGTCTCCACCATCAAGATCTCCATCGATGGAGCTCTCGGACCCCACGGCGCATGGCTTCTGGAGCCCTATGAGGACCTGCCTTCGAGCTCGGGCCTGAACACCGCTCCGGTTCCGGAGGTGGAGGAGGCTGCTCGGATCGCTGCTGAGCTAGGACTGCAGCTGGCGGTTCACGCCATCGGAGATCGGGCCAACCAGGAAAGCCTCAACATCTTCGAGAAGACCTTCGCCGCTTTCCCCGGGAACGACGACCGGCGCTGGAGGATCGAGCATAGCCAACACCTGAGTCCCAGCGACATTCCTCGTTTCGGCGCCATGGGAGTGATCCCCTCCATGCAGGGCATCCACTGCACCTCCGACGCGCCGTACGTTCTTGAGCGCCTCGGGGAGGAAAGGGCCGAAGAGGGAGCCTACGTTTGGCAGAAGCTCATGGCCACAGGGGCTACCATCCCCAACGGCACCGACGCCCCGGTGGAGGACGTGAGCGCCCTGGCCAGCTATTACGCGACGGTCTCCCGGGTGCTGGCGGACGGAACCGTCTTCTTCCCCGACCAGCGCATGAGCCGGATGGAGGCCCTCCGGTCCTACACCATCAACGGAGCCTACGCCTCCTTCGAGGAGGACATCAAAGGGACCCTCACCCCCGGGAAGCTGGCCGACATCACGGTGCTCTCGAAGGACATCCTCACCATCCCTGAGGGGGAGATCCCCACTACGGAGGTGGTCTACACCATCGTCGGCGGTGAGGTGAAGTACGGGAGGGGAGGGGAGTAGAGAAGCCGGAGGCGTTCGGCTCAGGGATGCGCTGGGGCGCGGCCCTCCCGGGGCCCGGAGAAGAAACGACCTTGGGGCTATGCTGGGGTCGGTGGCAGATTGAGGTGGCCAGCCCAATCCGGAAGACCCGACTCACGGCTCACAAGGGGGGTCTCTCGGCTCGAGTTCCCCGCAAGAGGAGTCCATGCCAAACGCTCACCAGCGGTTGGATGACGGAACGCTGAACCTGCTTCGATCCGGCCTTCGGATCGTGGCCTTGCGTTCCTTGGACGATCCGGAGGCGGCAGAGGAAGCCGTCCAGGAGGCTCTGGTCCGGGGACTCGTGGCCATGGAGGAAGGCCGCCTCAACAACCCGGAGGCTCTGGGGGCCTACTTCCGGGGCATTATTCGCCATGTGATCGCAGACACCCTCAGGCGGAGAAGAAGGACCATCTCTCTGGAACTCCTTGCAGACCTCCCTGACGAGAATCCGTCATCGAACGCACTCCATCGCCTTGTCTCTGAAGAGCAGACGGCAGCTGTCGCAGGGGTCATGGCCAAGCTCTCTCCTCAGGCACGGGAGTGTCTCCATCTGATCTATTTTCAGGGGCTTCATCCACGGGAGGTCGCCGCCCGCCTTGGAGAGCCATCGAGTCGAATAAGGAAGCGCCGCTCCAGGGCTCTCCAGAGAATCCGGGCGATCCTATTGGACGGAAAGGGTGCAGGTGGGGGTCACGAAACGGGTCCGTGGATCACTATACTAACGAGAGAGTGGGCGACCGAGGGACCCAACGGGCCGGGAGATGGGGATGAAGGATGATTTGATCTGCGACGGTGTGGCGAAGGCCGCCAGGGTCGAGCGGTATGTGGCCGGGATCCTGCCCGAATCCGAATTGGAGGGGTTCGAGATCCACCTCCTCACCTGTCAGCTTTGTCAGGATGAGGTGTTCCAGGCCGTGGCCATCCGAGAGGGCCTGCGGGAGCTGGAGGCAAGTTCCTCTGCTCCGGACTCTGCGGTAGGTGAAGCGCCGGCTCCCATTCGCTTTCGATTCGGAGGTGTGCCGGCGAAGGTATGGATTCCGCTGGCCGCCGCCGCCGCCCTCGTTGGCATCGTCGTCTTCGGACCTGAGCAGGTTCCGAGTGCCCTGTCGGAGCTGGGGCAGGTGACCCAACCGCCGGTCTACCTGGGGGTTTCCGTTCGCCGGGAACCCGCATCGGCGGAGTCGCTCTTCGCCGCCGCCATGCTCCGCTATATCGCCGACGACTTCAAGGGTGCCGCGGGGGGCCTGGAGGAAGCTCTGGAGGCCGGCGCCGACCCCGTCCCAGCACAGTTCTTCCTCGGATCCAGCCTGTTGATGTTGGATCGTCCCAGGGAGGCCGACGAGGCCTTTGGATTCGCCATTCAAGCCGGGGAGTCCCCGTATCTTCCCGAGGCCCACTACTATCGGGCCAAAGCGCTCCTTCGCCTGGGGAAGGTCGGGCCGGCCCTGGCCGATCTCCGGGCCGCAGCCGATTTCCCAGGTGAGATGTCCAGGCCGGCCCAAGCCCTGGCCGACAGCATTGAGGCGCGAATGGGGGGATGACCGCCTGGGTTCTAGCCGCCGCGATGGTGCTGGCCGGGCAGTCCGAAGCCGACTCGGATCGTGCCCGGCGTCTCTACTTTCAGGCACTAGACCAAACAGCCGAGTTGAACCTGGACAGCACCCTGGTTCTGCTCGGGGCGGCCCGAGACGCGGACCTCTCCAACCTCTCCATCCACCTGGATTACATCGAGCATGCCCTGCGCTGGACATCGGGGGGCTTGCGGAGATTGCGTCAGGAATACGCCGAACTTCCGGACTCTCCCGTTGTGCGATGCCTCAGAGTCTATCTGGAAGCCTATCCACCCGATGCGGTTCCGGCTCTCCTCGAAATGGAGGAACGGGGAGACGGGGCGGGATGCCCCACGGTCGTTTTACCGGGCATCTTCGGTGAAATGCGACCTTCCAGGTTGTGGGATGTGCGGCGTCTCGAATACTACCCCAGAGCCCTTACCATCGCCCCGGAGGTCATGAGTCTCTGGACAAGGTATGGGGAAACCCTGGCCTCACTCGGTCGCCTACTCGAAGCCGAAGAAGCGTTCGGCGAGGCCGGGGTTCTGGCTCACCCGACGCAACGCGTGAGACTGAACATGCGCCGGGCGGGGGTAGCCCTCCTCCGTGGGGATACGAGCGCGGCCGTGGCCCTTCGGCGGGCCGTGGCTACCGCGGTGGACCGGGATGGGCGGCCCGGCCTCCGCCTCATCTATCTCCGGGAATTGGATGGATGGCCCCTGAGGGCCTGGGAGGAGGGGTCTGGGAATAGTGGAGAAGACCTGGTCAGCCGACAAGCCGACTTCGCCCGGGTGCACCACGCCTGGAACTATGAGTGGCAGGCCAGATACACCTTGGGAATGCGCTCTTCCGATCGGGGAGAGCCTATGCTCGCCGTCCAGGAGCTCAGCCGAGCCATTGCCATTGCGGACAGTGTCGGCGTCTCCGCTCTTCAGGCCCAGACGTACAAGAAACGTGGACGTGCCCTGGGAAGGTTGGGCCGTTGGGAGGCGGCGGAGAAAGATCTCCTTCTCGCTGTGGAACTTGCCCAGGACTCCGGCCTGCCGTACGAGATCGCTGATGCTTGGCACAACCTCTATCAGATGTACTACGATGCGGGACGCCTCGAGGATGCGCTGAGAGCTGGAGATAGCTTCTTGGACACGGCGGAAGCCTTGAGCCATTCCCCTCTCCGTTGGGCAGCCAATCTCGCGGCGGGTGAGATCCGTTGGAAGCTGGGTTGGCATGCCGCGGCCAACGAGGCTTTCGCCCGATCCATATCCGTCATCGATGAGTTTGAAGAAGGACATAACTACGCTGGGGAGTACTTCGAGCGGCAAGGTGATCTGGAGCGGGCGAAAGAGTACTTCACTCAGGGCACGGTGGCGTACGGGGGGTGGGCGGAATCCGTCCGCGGTTTGAGCTGGGCCGGTCTTGCCAGGGTCTATCTGGAGCTGGGACAGGTCGACCGCGCCCGGGCGGCGGCCGTGGCCCACGACGCCGAGATCAAGAATGAAAGGAGCGTGCCACTCCTGCCTTGGATCCTGGCCGAGGAGGGAAGGGTGAAAGAGGCGGTCGAGATATCGGCCGGGTGGGCACAAACCCGTTTAGAGGCTGGCTCGTTGGCCGGGGCTGCCGTGGCCAACCTCCAGCGGGCCGAGCTAAGCCTGGAGGCTCGGGATCCGGAAGGAGCCCTGGCCGCTGCCAATCGAGCTGACAGCCTGGGTTTGGTCGTGGACCTGGTGGATGAATCCATCCAGGCAGGTCGGCTGCGGGGTCTGGCATTGGCCGCTCTGGGAGACACCGCGAGGGCACTCGATGTTCTACAGAGTGCCTCCATCCGGGCTGGGACCACCGCGACGGCCGCCACGCTCCTGTCTATGGATGTGGCCTTCGGTGACCTGTTGGCGGCCCACGGGCGCACCGACGAGGCCCTCGCCTCCTACCAGAAAGCAGCCGGACGGGTCTTGGAGACCACCGCCGGGTTCGAAATGGACCTGGATCGGGTGCGGTACCGGGATCGGCACCTGAACCCGTACGACGGTGGCGTGTTGGCGCTCCTTCGGGCCTCCGGAAGAGCGGACCGGATTCCGGAACTGGCCCTCTGGTCCCAGCGGCGGAAAGCGGCGGCTCTTCGAGTCGCGCTGGCCAGCCCGCCGGATGAAGAAGGGTCGGAAGGCCTCCTTTCCGTAGGTGAAATCCAATCCCGCCTTCGTGACATGGATGCCGTGGTGGACTTCCAGGAGGTGGGGGACTCGGTTTGGGCATTGGTGGTCCGAAAAGAATCCGTCGTTCTCCGGAAACTCCCCATCGCTTCCGATAGCCTGGCGGCGATGGCTCGATCGCTCATCAATCCCTTTTCCCAGGTGTATGGCGGTAGGCTGGATCTGGCACGGGCTCGTTTCGACGAGGTCCTCTCCCATGGGTTGTATCGGGCTCTTTGGGAACCCTTCTCTGATGGACTCACCGGCGTCAGCCGGGTCTTCCTGGTTCCTGACGGCGGTCTGCACTTGGTGCCGTTTGCGGCCCTCGTGACGGAGGACCCGGAGGAGGGCGGAGGGCCTGGTTCGGCGGGCCCGAGGTACCTCTTGGATGGGTACGAGATCATCCATCTTTCCTCCCTGAGGTTCCTCCCCAAACTCGATAACTTCGGCACCCTCGATCCGGCCTCGACCCGAATCCTTGCCGTGGAGGGAGACGCTCCGGGGGCGGAGGATGAGGTGAGTGGGATAGAGGACATCTGGGGTCGAGGGGCCGTCAGGGTCCTGTCGGGTGCGGAGGCCACCGAGACCAACATCCTGGCTACCGGAGACCGCTACGGGATCCTCCATTTCGCTGTCCACGCCTTTGCCGATGACAGGGATCCCCTCGCCTCATACCTGAGGCTCTCACCCGACTCGGGATCGGACGGCCTTCTCCATCTCGTTGAGATTGCCCGCATCCCCGACGGTCGCCGTCTGGTGGTGCTCAGCGCCTGTGAAACCCAGGCGGGCCGGTCCTTCCAAGGGGAGGGCCTGATGGGGCTCTCCCGTGCTTTCTTGGTGGCCGGCGCAGAAGCTGTGGTTGCATCCAACTGGTTGGTGGGAGGCCAGGCCAGCCAGTTTATGGGAGATCTCTACCGCCAAATCGCAGATGGTTCGAGTTTAGCGGCGGCTCTCAGGTTCGCCCAGCTGGAGGCGCGGGCCCGCCCCGAAACCTCTCACCCGTTTTTCTGGGCCGGGTTCGTGCTTCACCTCGGGGGGAATTGAAGGGCCCGGAAGGCCATGACCTTCGCAACGCCTGGCCCGCAGCTTCCGACCCTTCTCTTTACCCCCAAAGCCCCCATGTCACGATTTCATCCCCCCGCCGACTGTATAGATGTAGCCTCCAGAAAAGAGGGTCCAACCCTCCCGCTCAAGCGAGGGTCATTATGCGACGAGTCGCCTGTCTCACCCTGCCGCTCCTGTTTCTCTTCTTCACCGGATGCGCGGACCAGACTACTGCGCCCGATATCGATGTCACCGCCTCTTTCGCAAAAGGGGGGGGAGGAAAGCCTCCGAAACCCGGTGGGGGAGACCCGCCTGCTCCCGCCAAACCCGTCATCTCGTTTCTTGGAGGAAGCCTAAGGCACCCCGCTCTCCAAGTCATGGATGCCGACGGAGGAAACAAGACCGCAATCTACAACGGCGCGGATTTCATGCATTCATCATGGTCTCCATTGGGAGATGGGACCGCCCTCGACCCGTATGTGATTCTGGTTTCGGCCGGCGGTCCCCGGGCCCAACCCCTCGAGAAGCTCGAGGTCGTCATAGAGGGTGGCGTACCAGTGGTGCAGAGCATCACGACCTTCTCCTCCGAGACGCGGCGGTACTGGCATGCGACGGTGCGACCCAATGGGGAGGACTTCCTCGTCGTGGACCTCGGTGATCCTGCTTTGGACTTTTATGACCTCTTCCTAGGCGACATGGACATGGTGGAGGGCGCCACCATGCAGCTCCTTTACCGGTCGCCGGAGGGCAGGTGGCTGGATCACCCGACTTGGAGCGCGGATGGCATGAAGGTCGCGTTCTTCGAGCGTGGGATCACCGAGTACGGAAGCGCGGACGTGCGGATCCTCAACATGAGCGTGGAGCCGTTCGAGGTTACGACGGCCTTCTCGGTCACCTGGGTAGATGCTGCAGGGGGACCTTTCCCGCACAACCTCAGTTGGGCCCGAACGTCGAACGAGCTACTGCTCGATGTCGAGGGCCTGATATATCGCGTCGATCTTGACGACGTGCCTACGCCGGCTCTAGGCGATCCCATCGCGGAGGGCACTTATGCGGTTTGGTCCCCGGACGATACCCAAATGGCCTATTTGGACAAATTCCTCTACGTGAAGACCTTCGGGGTGAGCCAGGACCAGAGATTTCCGGGCGGCTGGTATCCAGATTGGAGGCGAAACCCGATTCAGTGAACGGAGGGAATCCTCCCAAATCCTTTCTTACCGGAGGACCCTACCGAAAGGTAGGGTCCTCCGATCTTTCTAGCACGGTCACCGATTCAAAAACTCGATATCACAATCGGGTTTGAGGAATCG
>JBDRDQ010000444.1:0-27866 GCA_043820695.1 Gemmatimonadota bacterium
TTCGAACCCTCGATCCGGTTTCCTGACCAAGCTATGGACGATTTGGCCACGATCCCCGATTACGGCCTGGGTTGGCTCGACGCCAGCGGACCCTCATCGGAGATTGTCCTGTCTACCAGGGTTCGACTGGCCAGGAATCTCCAGGGACACGCCTTCGGGCCCCGGTCCCGCGTCAATGATCGGGAAGCGGTCCTCAAACTGGTCCGGGCGGCGGTCGGGAAATCCTCCTACCTCACCGGCGCGACCCTCTGGGAGCTAGCGGAGCTTCTTCCCCTAACCCAGAGGATCCTCCTGGAAAGGCGGCTGGTCTCGAAAGACCTGCTCGGGGGTGAGAAGCGGGTGCCTCCCCGGGGGGCCGCGGTCCTGCTTTCCTCCACGGACCCCGTGAGCGTAATGATAAACGAAGAGGATCATCTCCGCCTCCAGTCCCTTCTCTCGGGCCTTCGCCTACAGGACGCGTGGGGATTTGTGGACCGCCTCGATGAAGAGCTCGGCAAGGAGCTACCTCTGGCTTACCACCACGAGTTCGGCTTTCTGACCAGCTGCCCTACCAATGTCGGCACCGGCCTCCGGGCCTCCGTACTGATGCACCTCCCCGGGCTCGTCCTCACCAAAGAAATTGGACAGGTCTTGAAGGGGTTGAATCAGGTAGGACTTACCTTTCGCGGTCTATACGGGGAGGGGTCGGAGGTGGTGGGGAACTTCTTCCAGGTCTCCAACCAGACCACTCTCGGAAAGACGGAAGAAGATCTGGTGGACCACCTGGACCGGCTTGTACGCCAGGTGATCCAATACGAGGAGAAAGCCCGGCGTCACCTCCTGAAGGAAGCTGCGGCAGTTACGGAGGACAAGATATGGCGTGCCTATGGGTTGCTCCGCTACGCCAGGTCATTATCCTTCGAGGAGTTGATCAACCTTCTGAGCGGGGTTCGGCTGGGGTCGAGCCTGAAACTTCTGCCCGAACTCCGAGTATATACCCTGAACAAGATCATGATCTACTCGCAAACTGCTCATCTGGAGCAGGCGGCGGGTCGCGACCTTCCCCCTCCTGATTGTGATGCGCACAGGGCCAGTTTCGTGCGTCGAATCCTAGCCAGGGAGGGGGTGTTTGATTCCGATGGGGAAAACAGTCCCGAAAGCACATGAACTACAACTTCACAGACCGCGTTCGAAAAGTCCTGGCCATGGCCAGGGAGGAAGCCATCCGACTCCAGCACGATTATGTGGGGACGGAGCACATCCTTCTGGGGTTGATCAGGGAAGGGGAGGGAGTGGCTGCGGCCGTCCTCATGAAGCTCACGGTGGACCTGGACGCTATTCACGAAGAGGTTGAGCAATCAGTCCGCAAAGGTAAGGCTACCATAGCCTTAGGTGAGTTACCCTATACTTCCCGAGCCAAAAAAGTCCTGGAATATGCCATGGCCGAGGCCCGGGAAATGAGCCACTCCTACGTGGGTACGGAACACCTACTACTGGGGCTTCTTCGGGAGGAGAAGGGGATCGCAGCTCAGGTCCTGAATTCGCTGGGAGTCAGCCTGGAAGAGGCGAGGGCTGAAACCCTCAAGATCCTCGGGTCCGATGTGGGCCCGCCGGAGCCCGCCGGCATGGGTGGAGTGGTCCCGAGCGGGGAGACCCCCACGGGCAAGGGAGACAAGAAATCCAAGACTCCCGCGCTGGATCACTTCTGCCGGGATCTCACCGATCTGGCCCGTCATGGAAAGCTCGATCCAACCATCGGACGCCTTTCTGAGATCGAAAGGGTGGTGGAGATCCTCTGTCGCCGGAAAAAGAACAACCCGGTGCTCATCGGGGAACCCGGCGTGGGGAAGACCGCCATCGTCGAGGGGCTCGCTCAACTCATCTCCCGAGGTGAAGTGACCGAGTCCCTGAAAGATCACCGGGTTCTTGCCCTGGATATGGCGGCCGTCATCGCCGGCACCAAGTACCGGGGGCAATTCGAGGAGCGGCTCAAGGCCGTAATGAACGAGATTTTCCAGAACCGGAATGTAGTTCTGTTCATCGATGAGCTTCACACGCTTGTGGGCGCCGGAGCGGCCGAAGGCGCCATCGACGCATCGAACATGCTGAAACCGGCCCTCGCCAGGGGCGAGCTCCAGTGTATCGGCGCTTCCACCCTGAACGAGTACCGGAAGTACATCGAAAAGGATGGGGCCCTGGAACGCAGATTCCAACCGGTCATCGTGGATCCACCAACCGTCGAGCAGACCGTGGAAATCCTCAAGGGGCTTCGGCCTCACTACGAGGACCATCACCGAGTAACGATCACCGACGACTCTCTCGACCAGTCGGCTCGCCTCTCGGACCGGTACATCACCGATCGATTCCTGCCGGACAAGGCCATCGACGTCATCGATGAGGCCGGTGCCCGGGCCAGGATCGCCAGCCAAGTGCCGCCTCCCGAGGTGGAGGAGTTGAAACAGGCCCTCTCGGAGATCGCCGAAAGGAAAGAAGAGGCAATCCGGGACCAGGATTTTGAACGGGCCGCTGAACTGAGAGATCGGGAAAGGGAGCTCCAGGAGGAGATCCGAAGCAAGAAGGACGCATGGGAAGAGGAGCGGAGGCAGCACCGACCGGAAATCGCTCCCGAAGACGTAGCCTTCATCGTGGCCCGCTGGACGGGTATCCCCGTGACCCGGTTACAACAAGCTGAGACCGATCGCCTCGTTCACATGGAAGACGAGCTTCATACGAGAGTCGTGGGTCAGGACGACGCCATTGCCTCGATCTCACGTGCCATCCGACGTAGCAGGGCAGGACTGAAGGACCCTCGGCGCCCCATCGGATCGTTCATATTCTGTGGACCGACCGGAGTCGGGAAGACCGAGCTGGCCCGGGCCCTGGCAGAGTTCCTCTTCGCCGATAGAGAGGCTCTGATCCGGGTGGACATGAGTGAATACATGGAGAAGTTCTCGGTCTCTCGGCTCATCGGAGCCCCTCCGGGCTACGTCGGCTACGAAGACTCCGGGGCCCTCACAAAGGCCGTCCGGCGGCGGCCTTACTCGGTGGTTCTCCTGGATGAGATCGAGAAGGCCCACCCTGACGTATTCAACATCCTGCTCCAGGTGTTGGACGAGGGGCATCTCACGGACAATTACGGACGGGTCATTGATTTCAAGAACACCGTCCTTATCATGACGTCCAATCTGGGAGCCCGGGAGATCTCGAAGGGCGGCGGGCTTGGGTTCCATAGCCAAGACCCGAAATCGAGCTACGAGAAGATCAAGGACAAGGTGAAGCAAGAGGTGGAGCGCGCATTCAACCCGGAATTCCTGAACCGGGTGGACGACACCATAGTGTTCCACCCCCTCACGAAAGAGGAAATCGGGCAGATCGTTCACATCCTCCTCTCCGAGGTCCGAGGACGACTGGCCCAGGAGCAACTCACCTTGCGTCTCACCGATGCAGCTGTGGAGTTCCTGGTTGAAAAGGGATTCGATGAGAAGTTCGGGGCCCGGCCGTTGAGGCGAGCCATCCAGAGGTACCTGGAGGATGCCCTCTCGGAGAAGATCCTTCTGGCCGAGTTCGGCGCCGGAGATGAAATCGGTGTGGATGTGGCCACCGGTGGAGAAGAACTCTCCCTCGGTGCCACCTCCCCAACCAAGACCTAAAAGGGAAAACTGATAGGGTGAAGACCAAACTTCTGCCCAACCCCAAGGCCGGCGGGTCTTTCCTGGCCCTGGCTCTCTTCTCGACCGGTTTGGCCTGGCTCGGCCCTGAGCCGGTTCGGGCCCAAGGGAACCCGGCCCAAACAAACCCGGGCCAAGGCCAGGCCGCTGTCCCGGCAGTGAAGGTCGACTCCATTGCCGTGACCGGGAACTCTCGGCTAGCGGCCGCCACCATCATCGGCACCTTGGGTTTCCAAGCGGGCGTTGACGTCACGTACCGCGAGATCCAGACGGGTATCAAAAACCTCTACTCCACGGGTCAGTTCGCCGACGTGATCGTTCGCGCCGAGGGGAACGTGGGGGAACCGGTGACCCTGATACTCGAGGTGGAAGAGGTCGATCTGGTCAGCCGCATCACCTTCTCCGGGCTGGAGCACGCCTCAGAGGGTACGGTCCGGGACAGCACGGGGTTGCAGGCGAACCAACCGTACTCTCCGCCGAAGGTTCTCCGGGCCAAGGATTTCATCCGGGCCGAACTGGCCAAGAAAGGGATTCCCTTCGCACGCATCGAGGAGCGAACCGAGGAGATCGAAGGCCAACCGGGGCTGATCCACCTTTTCCTGGACGTTACGGAGGGGAACAGGATCACCGTGGCCATGGTTGAGGTCCAGGGAAACGACGCCATCATGAAGGACGACATCCTGGAGGCTATGCAAACCAAGAAGGAAGGCTTCTTCTGGTTCAGGGGCGGCTCCTACGATGCCGAGGTCTTCGGTCAGGACCTCGAGGAGGCCATCCCCTCCCTTTACCAGGCCCAGGGTTTCCTCGACTTCCGTGTGGTCTCCGATTCCCTGGTGGTGGACCCCCAGACGGGGAAAACCAGGATCGAACTTCAGGTGGACGAAGGTCCCCAATACCGGCTCGACGAGTTTGTCGTTGAGGGCAATCGGCATTTTTCGACGGAAGAAATTGAGCGGTATTTCGCCCGGGAAGAGGGGGGACTCCTCAGTAGCCTTGGTTTTCGTGGTTCGAGAGCTCGGGATGACACCTACTTCGACGCCCGGAAGTTCGAAGAGGCCGTATTCGAGGTCCAACAGGCTTATAACAACGACGGTTACCTCTACGCGAGAGTGGAGCCCTGGATCGTTAAGCTGGACGCGGCCGAGGGCGAAGGTCCCTCGGTGCGGGCAGGTTGGCGGATCACCGAGGCGAATCCCGCTTACATCAACAGAATCAGGATCAGTGGAAACGAATACACCCATGAGAGGGTGATCAGGGAGAGGATCTACGTCCTTCCTGGAGATGTGTATAGCCAGGAACGGCTTCTCCAGAGCTATCAGAGCATTGGTGCCCTCGGGTTCTTCGAGACACCTCTCCCCATGCCCGATATCCAACCGGATGAGCAGACTGGGGACGTAGACATCACGTTCTATGTAGAAGAGCGCCAAACCGGGTCCATCAACTTCGGAACGGCCGTTGGAGGTGGGACGGGCGTTTCGGGTTTCCTGGGTTATGACCAACCGAACCTTTTCGGACAAGCCAAACAGGGGCACCTCCGCTGGGATTTCGGCCGGTACATCAACTCATTTACTCTGTCCTTTACCGACCCGGCTCTTTTCGAGTCCAGGGTCAGCGGGACTCTATCCCTCTTCAACTCGCGGGACCGGTTCTTCCAGTTCGCCACAGGGAAACGGAAGCGGCAGGGATTTTCCACACGGTTCGGTTTCCCCGTTCCCTGGTCTCTTCGGACACAGATCATCTTCGGGTATTCGCTGGCGCTTACGGAGTACACGCTGTTCAACGACGTCGACGATACCTCGCTGTTCGGCCTCCCACCCGGAACTCAGAGCCAGTTCTCGGTGGGAATCACCAGGAATAATCTGAGCCACCCCATCTTCCCGGTCGCGGGCTCCAGGCAGAGTTGGAATACGGAATTCAACGGTGGCATCCTGGGCGGGGACGGTGATTTCATTCGGCATTTGGCGGAAGGCTCCTGGTTCGTTCCAGTGGGCCAGGTAGGGGGATCAGAGGGGGGGGGTGGCAGTCCCATTCGGTTCACCCTCGGCATTCACCTCAAGGGAGGTGCCGTTTTCGGGGATGTGACCAACTTCCCCTTCGATCGGTTCTGGATGGGTGGTGTGCAGTTCGGGGAGAACCTGCGTGGCTACGACGAGACCTCTATCACACCCACGGGGTATTACCCTGAGAGGTCGAGAGAAATCTCCGATATCAGTCGGTTGGGGGATGCTTTCTTGGCCACGACGGCAGAGTTGGCGATGCGAATCAGCGACAACCTTTCCATCTCAACCTTCTTTGATGCGGGGAACGTTTGGGCGGACGCCAGGAGCATCGATCCGACCCGCCTCTTCCGTGGAGCCGGATTGGGTGTACAATTGGTCACGCCTTTTGGCCCCATTGGACTGGATTACGCCTACGGGTTCGACAAACCGGACCCGGGATGGCAGCTCCACTTCAGGATGGGCCCTGGGTATTGAGTGAGGCCTGGAGGCTCGGCTGAATGGAAGAGTGCTCCTGCAAAAACGTGGAGAAGATTCAATGCGTGTCATGAAGGCTTTCTTTCCGGTCCTTTTGGCTCTGGTCCTGGCCTCGACTGCCGAGGCTCAGACCAACCTGAAGATTGGTTACATCGATTCCCAGGCCATTCTGGATCAGGATCCCTCAGCCCGCACGGCTCAGCAACAGTTTGAAGCATCTTTGGCCACGTATCAGGCCGAAGTGCAGCAAATGGGTGAGGGCCTCCAGCAGCTCATCGACCAGTATGAGCAGCAGCAAGCCATGCTCTCTGCGGAGGCAAAGGCCAACCGGGAGGAGCAGATCAGGCTACGGCAGTCGCAGTACCAGCAGCGGATCAGTGAGCTGGAGCAGCAGGCCAGCGTCAGGCAGGCGGAGCTCGTCGAGCCGGTGATGGAGAGAATCACCGCAGTGATCGAGATCATCCGGGCGGAGGGTAGCTACTCCATGATCTTCGACGTGGCTGCCCAGGGCATCATCTCCGCCGACCCGGCCCTGGACCTTACGGCAGAGGTGGTTCGCCGGCTGCAGACCGCCGCCCGCCCCGGGACTCCCGGCGGATTGGACCAACGCTAAACGCCCCTGGGGTCCGCCTCGGGTTTGGGCCCGCAGACCTCCCTCCTTCCGGACGGTCTGTGGGCTCTTTTTTCTTTCCGGCGAAGTCACGAGCCTGTCCCGGTCCTGGGGTGGGCTGCCGGTCGTCGTTTGAGATGGAGGCGCTATGACGGATCCTGGAGCAAACCCCCGTACCCGGCGAGCCCTTTCCGCAGGGCAGGTGGCGGAGATGGTGGGAGGCAGGGTCGATGGGGATCCCTCGGTCCAGGTCGAGGGGATCGCTCCTCTGGACCAGGCTCTGGAGGCCGAACTCGGATTCCTTGCTCAGCGCAGGTATCTGAGGTACCTGCCGGAGACCCGAGCCCAAGCCCTCCTGGTCAGTGAGGCGTTGGCGGAAGAGGCCGGGGGCCATCCAAGCCGAGTCGTGGTAAAAGACCCCCACCAGGTCCTTCCCACGGTATTAGCCTACTTCTATCCCACTCCGGTGCCGGAACCGGGGATCCACCCCACGGCAGTTCTTGGAAAGGGAGTGCGGATGGGAGAGGGAATCACCATCGCGCCTTATGCAGTCGTGGAGGAGGGTGCCGCTCTAGGGGACAGGGTGAGAATCGGCGCCCATTCGGTCATCGGCGCAGGGTGCGTCGTCGGGGACGATTCCGTGATCCACCCTCACGTCGTCCTCTACCCCGGGACCCGATTGGGAGCCCGGGTCATTCTCCATTCGGGTGTTCGACTGGGCGTGGATGGTTTCGGGTACGTCCCGGTGGACGGAGAGATCCGGAAAGTCCCTCAGGTCGGGGCCTGCGTGCTGGACGACGACGTCGAGGTTGGAGCCAACACCTGCATCGACCGGGGTTCCATTGGCCGGACCACGATCGGCAAATCCACCAAGATCGACAACCTGGTGCACCTGGCCCACAACGTTCAGGTGGGCCGGGGGGTATTCTTGGCGGCTGCTACAGCGGTGGCCGGTTCCGCCCGGATCGGAGACGGAGTGATGACCGGAGGCCAGGCCGGGATCAACGGCCATGTCGAGGTGGGAGCCGGCGTCCGGATCGGGGGGCAGGGGGGAGTGATCGGGGATATCCCTCCGGGGCAAACCGTGTCGGGTTTTCCGGCACGAGACAACCGGGAATACCTCCGTGCAATGGGGATGGTGTTCAAGCTCCCGGAAACCGTTCGGAGGTTAAGGGAGGTGGAGGAACGCCTCGCCGCTCTGGAGAAATCCTCAAAAGGGTAAAACCGAGGTCCCAGAAACCCCCGGGCTGTGTTAAATTAACCAGGCTATACCCCATGTTTTCGGGGGATTCGCCTGCGCTTCCCGCGGCGGCACGGGTCTCCCACCCTTGCCGGGCAGGGCTCGAAAATAAACCGGTCTGAGGCGAATGAGCCACGGAAATCAACATACCATTAAAGAAACGGTCTCACTGGCCGGGGTCGGGGTTCACTCCGGCACTCCAGCCACCCTTACCTTTCTCCCGGCCCCGGTAAATCACGGCATTCGGTTCAAGAGAACGGACCTGGACGGTATGCCGGAAATCCCTGTAGACCTGAACCACGTGGCCGGGACCGAATTGGGCACCGACCTCGGGGAGGGCGAGGTCAGGGTCAGGACCGTCGAGCACGTCATGGCAGCCCTGGCGTCCAAAGGAATCACCAACGTCCTGTTGGAGCTGTCAGGGCCCGAACCTCCCATTCTCGATGGCTCCTTCAAGGGGTATCTGGAGGTTCTGGACAGGGTCGGCATTCTGGAACAGGATGCCCCTCGGGCAGTGATTCAGATTCCGGAAGCTGTCACGGTGAAGTTGGACTCCGGGGAGTTCTATGTGGCCGCTCCCGGCAAAGGGCTCCGAATCTCCGCCACGATTGAATTCGAGCACCCGACCATCGGGCGCCAATTTGGCACCTTCTTTTTCGGTGAGGGCTCCTTCGCTGAGGAGATTGCGCCGGCCCGGACCTTCGGGTTCAAGGCCGATGCCGAAGGCCTTCGCCAACGCGGGTTGGCTCTTGGAGCGTCGCTGGAGAACACGGTGGTTCTCGACGAGGACGGGGTCATGAACGACGGCCTCCGTTTTCCGGATGAGTTTCTCCGCCACAAAGTCGGTGATATGGTTGGGGATCTTGCTCTTCTGGGGGCGTCCCTCGACCTCCATATCGTGGCGGAACGACCAAGCCACCGAGGGAACGTAGCCCTGGCCCGAGCGGTGAAGAGAGCAGCGTCCAGGGGAGCCGGCGCTCCCATTGTGGATACCGAAAAGATCATGCAGTACCTCCCCCACCGCTTCCCCATGCTCCTGGTGGACCGGATCGTGGAAGTGGAATCGGGGAAGCGCATTGTGGGGATAAAGAACGTCACGATCAACGAACCGTTCTTTCAGGGACATTTCCCGGGACACCCCATCATGCCTGGAGTCCTCATTATCGAGGCGATGGGACAGGTGGGGGGCCTTCTCCTCATGGACGCCGTGGAGAAACCTGAAGACTATGTTGTGTATTTCATGGCCCTGGACAATGTGAAATGGCGGCGCCCCGTGGTTCCGGGCGATCAGCTGGTATTAGAGTTGGAGATGCTGCAGATAAGAAGGCAGGTGTGCCGAATGAGAGGACGCGGGATAGTGGACGGCCATGTCGTCGCGGAAGCGGATCTTTTGGCGCGGATCGTGAAAAGATGACCGATCCGACCGTGGGCACCGGAAAAGAGATAGAGACGCAGATCCATCCGTCGGCCATCGTGGACCCCGACGCCGAGCTCGGCCTTGGAGTCATCATCGGTCCCTGGTCCATGATCGGGCCCGGGGTCCAGGTCGGGGACGGAACCCGGATCGGCCCCCACGTCCTCATTGAGCGGGACACCACCCTTGGCGTCGACTGCCAACTCTCCCAGGGGGTCGTGTTGGGGACGGATCCCCAGGACCTCAAATACCGTGGAGAAAAAACCGTCCTCATTGTGGGCGATCGGACAGTCATACGGGAATACGCCACGCTCAACCGGGGTACGGCAAAGCTCAAACGAACGGTGGTGGGTGACGACTGCCTGCTCATGGCCTACTCCCATGTGGCCCACGACTGCCAGATCGGCAGCAACGTAGTGATCGCCAATGTGGTGAACATGGGAGGACATGTCGTTATCGAGGACTGGGCCACCATCGGCGGTCTCACGGCCATTCATCAATTCGTCCGAATCGGGGCCCACGCCTTTGTCGGAGGGGCCTCCCGCACCTCCCAGGACGTGCCACCCTACACGAAGGTCGCCGGAAGCCCCATGAAGCTTTACGGCCTGAACAGCGTCGGGTTGGACCGAAGAGGGTTCTCCCTGGAGGTTCGGCAGGCTCTCAAGAAAGCCTATCGGACCGTCTTCCAGGCCAACCTCCCCCTTTCCCGGGGCCTGGAGCAGGCGGAAGCCGAAGCGGAGGACTTCCCAGAGGTCAGGCACTTCCTCTCCTTCATCCGGACGAGTGAACGGGGAGTGGCCACCTGATGCTCAAAGAAGGCGGAGGCCTTCGGGTCGGAGTCGTCGGCACGGGCAGCCTGGGTTTTCACCATGCCCGCATCCTCCGTGATGTGCCTGACGTGGATATGAGGGGCGTGTACGAGGTCCGGCCGGACCGGGCCCAGGAGGTCAGCCGAGAGTTGGGCGTCGAGGCACACGGAAGCATCGAGGCTCTTCTCGACGCGGTGGATGCGGTCGTGGTGGCCGTGCCCACAGTGGAGCACGAGGCCGTGGCTTTGGCCGCCCTGGAACGGGGCATCCACGTACTCATCGAGAAGCCCATGGCCCCGGATCTGGAGGCTGCCGACCGGATCCTTGCTGCCGCCGAGAGGACCGGAGCCCTGACCCAAATCGGCCATGTCGAACGGTTCAACCCTGCGATTCTGGCAGCTGAACCCTATCTGGAGCGCCCCCTTTTTATCGAGTCCCACCGTATCGCACCCTTCGTGCCCCGGAGCACCGATGTGGCTGTGGTTCTGGACCTCATGATCCATGATGTGGACCTGGTCTGCGGCCTGGTGGGCGACCCCATCAGGGAGATCGCAGCAGCCGGCCTTGCGGTTCTGACTCGCCATGTGGATATCGCAAACGCCCGTCTGACCTTCGAGGGGGGCGCTGTCGCCAACTTGACGGCCAGCCGGGTATCCGTGGAGAAGAAGCGAAAGCTGAGAATCTTCCAGCGTTCCGGATACCTGAGCCTGAATCTTGCCGACGGCACGGGGGAATTCCTGCGCTTGAAGGAGGATCTTCCGATCCTCTCGGGGGAGGGCACCTTCACGGGAGTCTACCCTGAGGGAGGGATGGCGGCCCTCATTGAACGGATCCCGCTCGAGGGAAAGAGGGTGGAACCCCTCCGAAGTGAGCTCGAGAGCTTCCGTGACGCGTGCCTGGGCCGCCGGGAACCCGCTGTTTCAGGACTGGCAGGGCGGGAAGCCCTGGCGGTCACTCTTTCCATCGAGGAAAGGATCCGATCCCATGTCGCTCATTCGCGTCCGGCGTAAGCGGAAGCGGGAGTGGATCGATGCCCAGAAGGGGAGAACCCCGAAGGCTCTGATCTTCCTCCTTGCACTCGTGGCTTTCGTCATCTGGTACTTGAGCTTTCGCTTCTGACCGGGAGAAGGGCATGTCGGGCCGTCCGGTCATCCTGATGCTGGCCGGGGAGGCCTCCGGGGACCTCCATGGCTCCCGGGTGGCCGAAGCCCTGCTTGAGAGGTGGCCGTCGGCCACCCTTCTGGGGTTAGGCGGCGAGGGCATGGCTGAGAAGGGTGTGGAACTCCTCGCCAGCTTGGATCAGCTGGCGGTCATGGGGTTCGCCGAAGTGGTCCGGCACCTCCCCTTCTTCTGGAGGCTCGAAAGGCGCCTTAAAACCCTTTTGGACGGGGGAACTGTCGACCTTGTGCTTCCCATCGACTACCCTGGCCTGAACCTCCGAATCACCCGGCACGCCAAAGCCCGGGGCATTCCGGTCCTTTACTACATCGCTCCTCAGGTCTGGGCTTGGAAGGCCCGGAGGGCCCGGCAGTTGGCAGAGGACGCCGATAGAATTGCCGTGATCCTGCCTTTTGAAGAGGCGATCTTCAGGAACGCCGGCGGTCGATCGGTGTTCGTCGGGCATCCACTCCTGGAACATCAGAGCCAGGCCGGGTCCTTGGCGGATTTCGCCTCGGCCCATGGGATGGACCCGGGCCGCCCGATTCTGGCCCTTTTCCCAGGATCCAGGCGACAGGAGATCCGGAGGCACTGGGAGCTCTTTCTCAGGACCGGGACCCGTGTTCGTCAGGAGAGGCCGGAGGTGCAGCTCGCGGTCGCTCAAGCCCCGTCCATTCTTCCGGCGGAACTCGAATCGCCCGGGGTCACCTTGGTGGAGGACGGGCAGGCCCTCCTCGCCCATGCCACTGCGGGTTTGGTGAAGTCCGGGACGACGACCCTTCAAGCAGCCCTCGCCGGCGTCCCTTTCGTAACCGTATATCGGACCCATCCACTGACCTTTTTCCTCGCCAAACGGCTGGTAAAGGTGCCCCACATCGCCTTGGCGAACCTGGTCGCTGGCGACGGAGTGGTTCCGGAAGTTCTTCAGGGAGACGCCACACCGGAGCGTCTTTCCCAGGGACTTCTTCCCATTCTGGACCGGAGTTCCAGGGATCGAGCTGCCATGGTGGAGGGGCTGAAACGGGTCCGGCACGCCCTCGGGACCCCAGGGGCTTCCGGTCGGGTAGCGGATCTGGCGGTGGAGGTTCTCCAAGGTGCGGTGGGAATACCCGAAGCCTGGACCGGGGAGGCGTAGGATGGACTGGTCCGAGTTCCGCTTCCGGCTGGTAGGCCGCCTGGGCCGCGTGCTTCTGGGTTCCTATTTTCCCTTCGTGCGGTGTGAACGGGACGGCACCGAGCATTTTCTTCAGTTTCACCGGGAGGGAAAGCCCTTCATCTTTGTTTTTTGGCACGGGCAGATGCTTCCGCTGGTTCACCACCACCGAAACGAAGGGATCGTAGTCCTGGTCAGTGAACACTCCGACGGCGAATACATCACGCGGGTGATCCATCGGCACGGCTTTGAAACCGCCCGGGGATCCAGCACCCGCGGTGGAGTGAAAGGTCTGAAGGGGATTCTGAGGGCCGCCAGGGAAGGGAAGGTTCTGGGTTTCACGCCCGATGGGCCCAAAGGTCCCCGTCACGAGTTCAAATGGGGAGCCCTGGTAGCGGCCCAGCTCACGGGCCTCCCGATAGTACCCATCGGCGTGGGCGTCGATCGAGCCTGGTACGTGAACAGCTGGGATCGGTTCATGATCCCCAAGCCCTTCTCCTCACTTCGTATTCGGTACGGTGCGCCTCGCTGGGTGCCCAGGGACGCAACGGAGGAGACTCTGAAGCGGATCGCCGGGGAACTGGCGGACGAATTGAAGAACTTCACCCTGGAGCTGAATCCGGCCGAGGCCACTATCCGGGAGGATCTTCGTGCCCAGAGGTGATCATCCGGTTCGGACGGGCAGCGCGGTCGGCGCCGGGCACGTACCCCTCGCCAGAGTTCCGAGACCCAGCTCCGTCAGCCTTCGGGAGTGGGTGGTAGGCTGGTGGGGCGGGGGCGGGGGGACGCTGGGTCGGCTCCTGCGTCTGCTGACACTACCGCTGGAATCCGGGTTCAAAATCGGGACGGGGTTTCGGAACCGCATGTTCGATCAGGGGATCCTTCCCCTCCAGCGGGCTCCCATTCCGGTCATCTCCATCGGGAACCTCACGGTTGGAGGGAGTGGGAAGACGCCCTTCTCCGGCTGGCTCGCCAGGGAGTTGCGGTCGAGGGGGGAAAAACCGGCCGTGGTGGCCCGCGGTTACGGCCAGGACGAGATGGTTCTCCACCGGCGGTGGAACCCCGACTGCCTGGTGATGGCTCAGCAGGATCGGGCCTATGGCGCCTGGAAGGCTGCAAGAAAAGGCGCTTCCGTCGTGGTCCTCGACGACGGCTTCCAGCACCGCCGGTTGGCTCGGGATCTGGACATCGTCCTGGTGGCGGCCAGCACTCCAAGGAAGGTCCGCCTTCTCCCCAGGGGGCCCTTCAGGGAGGATCTTTCTGCGGTAAAGAGGGCGTGCGTGGTGGTCCTCACCGAGAAAGGGCGAACCGACTCCTCCCTGGACATGGGCCTGCGGCTCGAGCCATTTCTTCGTGAACCCCCGGTGAGGGTGTCCTTCGTCCCTCAGGGCTGGACGGAGCTGGACGGAGAGGCGGCGGCGGGCCCGGGAGGGGAATACCTGGCTGTCTGTGGGATTGGAGACCCTGACGGCTTCGCCCGCGTTCTCGCCGACGCAACGGGTCGCTCGGGTGAGGTTCTTTCCTTTCCGGACCACCACGATTTCAGCTGGAGCGATGTCCTGGAGATCCAGGACCGACTCCAGGGAAGGACCTTGGTGACCACTGAAAAGGACGCTGTGAAGCTCCACTCCTTCCGGCAGGACCTTTTGGGGGCGCGGGTACTCAACCTGAAAGTGGAGTTTTTGGAGGGGGAGGAGCGACTCTGGAGGCACGTCCAGGGGAGCCTTCGGGCAAGGCCCGGGTTGGAGTGAAGGTCCACCTCCTGTGTGTGGGGGATGCGAAAGGGTCCCTTCGGTCGGCCATCGCAGAGTACGAGGAGCGGATTGGTCGATACTGGCGCTTTCATGTCACCGAAGTCGAAGCCGGCATTGGGAAAGCCCGAAAGGTCGACGAGGGGAAGGTCCAGAAGGCAGAGGAAGAACGTCTTCTGGCCCGAATCCCGAGGGGAGCCGGGGAGGTAATCGCCCTAACCCGTCAGGGGAAGACCCTGGGGTCCAGGGAGCTAGCTGATTTCATGGCCGACCAGGCCCTCCGGTCGGTCCAGGATGTGACCTTCGTCATTGGCGGAGCTTTCGGCCTGGGCAAAGGGATTCTGGAGCGCTCTACGTTGAAGCTCTCCCTCTCGCCCATGACACTTCCTCACGAGATCGCAAGGCTCCTCCTGGTGGAACAGCTCTACCGATCCGGAACGATCCTTCGAAACGAGCCCTACCACAAAGGGCCCTGAGGACCGGCCCGGGAATAAATGGGGGGAGGACAGAGTGCCTAAGAAGATGTCCACGCAAAGGAAAGGGAACCATCACTGAATCTCCAGATCTTGGCCGGAATCCCGGGGGGCGCTCCCCTGGTCCAGGACTACCTACGGGAAGAGCCCCACGCCTGCCGGTTCTACGGGAAGAGCTTCCGGGACCCGGAAGGCTTTCGAGAGAAGGCCCAGGAGGTGGACCAGCGATTCCATAAGGACGCCCGGGCTCGAGCCCTCTCCATGATCCAGGCTCCTTCCCGGCCGGCGGCGGCCCGGTTGGACCGGTTTGTGGAGGAGGGCGGGTATTTCGTAACCACCGGTCAGCAGCCCGGCCTCTTCACCGGCCCTCTTTATAGCCTGTATAAGGCGCTTACCGCCATCCGGCTTGCAGAGGAGCTGGAATCGCTCCTGGAGCGACCGGTTCTGGCACTGTTTTGGGTTGCCTCGGAGGACCACGACTGGGAAGAGGCGGATCATACCCACCTCCTTGACGTCCAAAACGAACTTCGAACCCTGCGCATCCCTCCTCAGAGTGGAGGGCTGAATCGGCCCCTTCACCGAATCCCCCTCAGGAAAGGCCTTTCGGACACGGTGGATGCCTTCCTTCAGGCCCTGCCGGAGACCGACTTCAGTCCGCCCCTCTTTGATCTCATCCGGAACGCCTACACACCGGGAAACACTCTACCTCAGGGTTTCCATGGGGTCCTTGCAGAGCTGTTGAAGGATTTACCCATCGCTTTCGTCGACTCGGCGAACCCGGAGCTGAAGGCCGCCTCTCTACCCATTCTCCTCCGGGAGTTGGAGGCGGCGGAGGAGCACGAGATCCTCCTATCCCGTGTCGCCGCCCATTTGGAGCTGGAGGGGTATCACGTCCAGGTCCCGATCCTAAAGGACGGCGTGAATCTGTTTCTGGAGGGGGCTGACGGACGGGATCGCCTCTACCGGGAAGGTGAGGGGGTTCGGTTGAACCGGGCCGGAACCCGGATGGGGCTGGCGGAGGTTCGTTCCCTGGCCTCCCAGGACCCCAGTCTCCTGAGTCCGAACGTCCTTTTTCGGCCGGTGGTGGAGAGCATCCTTTTCCCTACGCTCAGCTACGTGGGGGGCCCCGGGGAACTGGCGTATTTCGGGCAGTTGAAAGAGCTGTTCCAGGCCCACGGGCTGAGCATGCCAATCGTGTATCCACGGCACTCGGCCACCCTCATCGAGACAAAGATCGGGAAGGTACTGGCCAAGTTCCACCGAACGCCCGAGTCCCTCGCCCGACCCCATCATGAGCTGGCCGCCGAAATAGCCCTGGAAGAAATACCCCCGGAGGTGAAGCGGGCTTTGGGCGAGATCAGGGGTGCTCTCGGCAAAGGGGCCGGCGCGTTGATCAAGGCCGCCCAGGAGATCGATGCCACGCTCAAGGGACCGGTCAACCATGCACGGAATACGGCCTTCTCCGCCTTTGATGACGCGGAGCGAAAGATCCTCCAGGCCCTGAAGCGACAGAACGAGATCGCCCTGGACCAGCTCGAAAAGGCCCAGCGGCATCTCTTCCCCCTTGGAAGGCCTCAGGAGCGGAGTCTCAACGCGTTTTATTACCTCACGCGGTATGGCCCCGAACTCATCTCGAGTCTTTTGAGTGAGTTCGATGTGGCTCTTGGCACTCATTCTTCATAGTTTGGCGGCATGTGGCAGATCATACTTTTTCTGGCTCTCTTGATTCCGATCCTCGCGATCGTCCTGGACTCCCAGGTAGGACGTGCCTTGGCCTCCCGTCTGGAACGGAGAAGTCTCGAGCACCCGGACGATCTGGTGGGAGAGCGGCTCGGATACCTGGAGGGGGAAGTCGAACGCCTTTCGCAGGAAGTGGGCAGGTTGGATGAAGAAAGCCAGTTCCTGCAACAACTCCTCGACGAACGCCCTGGAGGGGCGGGAGCATTGCCACCCGGTGACCAGGAAAGCTGACACCGGAGAGAGAGACGGCCGGGGTGCCCGCGCAGCCACTTGGGTTGGCGCGGGCATTTTCTTGAGCAAAATCGCCGGACTCCTCAGGGAGGTCGTCTTCGCGAATTACTTTGGCGCCTCGGCTGTGGCCGATGTTTGGCGTGCGGCCCTCCGCACGCCGAACGTTATCCAAAACCTCCTGGGCGAGGGCACCCTCAGCGCATCTCTCATCCCTGTTTACGCCGAGTTCCTGGAAGAGGGAAGGGAGGAGGAAGCGGGCCGCTTCGCCGGAGCGAGCCTGGGGATCCTCACGGTCGTCTCGTTCGGCCTGGCTTTGCTGGGGATCTTGTTGGCCCCGGTGGTGATCCCGGTGTTTCTCTGGAAATGGGATCCCTGGATGCAGGAGTTGACCGTTTCCATCATCCGGATCCTCTTTCCCATGACCGCCGTCCTCGTGATTTCGGCCTGGGCGCTCGGCATCCTGAATAGCCATCGGCGATTTTTCGTTTCCTACGTTGCGCCGGTCGCATGGAACCTAGCCCTCATCACAACCATGGTCGGGGCGGGAAGCTACCTGGGTTGGGACCGGTTGGGACGGGACGCAGATCTGGCCGTGGCCATGGCATGGGGCGCACTCGGCGGTGGGGTCCTCCAACTTCTGATTCAAACTCCCTGGCTCGTACCTCTCCTTTCCGGTTTTCGCCTTTCGCTGGGCAGACGGGTCGCGGGAGTCCGGGAAGCCATCGGGAACTTCCTTCCCGTGGTAGCAGCCCGGGGAGCCGTGAACATCAGCGGATGGATCGACATTCTCCTGGCCCACACCCTCGTGACCGGGGCCCTGGCCATGTTGGGGTTTGCCCAAATCCTGTACATGTTGCCCATCTCCCTCTTTGGCATGGCCATCGCCGCCTCGGAGCTTCCGGAGCTCTCCCGGAGGCGGGGGGAGATCGATGGAGTCCTGGTGCCCAGAGTCCGGGGGGCCTTGGATCGTCTTGCCTTCCTTCTCATCCCATCTGCCCTCGCCTACCTGATCCTGGGGGACGTCTTCATCGCCGCACTTTTCCAACGAGGCGAGTTCGGTCCCGATGTCACAAAGGCCACCTATGCGATTCTGGCAGCCTATGCCTTGGGCCTTCCGGCGTCCGCCTCGAGCCGGGCCCTTTCGTCGGCCTTTTACGCCGTTCGCGACACCCGGACCCCAGCGGTCATCGCCACCATCCGTGTAGTCCTTTCCATCGCGGTCGGGGCTTCTCTGATGTTCCCCCTGGATCGCCTGCCCGTCGGGGCTCTTCGGCTCGGGGCCGCCGGATTGGCCTTGGGGTCGGCCGTGGGAGCATGGGTGGAATACGTGCTCCTCCGGTGGCGGCTTACCCAGCACCTGGGCTCACATGGACCCGAGGCGAAGCGGGTCGTTCGGTTCTTCGTTGCCGGCCTTGTGGCGGTTGGAGTGGGATTCGCTGCCAAGCTTGTCCTCGGTTACTCGGCCGAGCCCGGACTTCTCCCGGATCTCCTGGGCGAGGCATCGTTCTGGCTCAACCCCCTGGCCGCCTTGGGAACGGCTGGAGTGTTCGGGGTAGCCTATCTAGGTTCGGCGTCCCTTCTCGGGGTCGGGATGCCCCTCCGACGGAAACCGCCCTCCGGCAACTGAGCTCCAGGCCTCCATGGCAGCATCCAGCCCAATCTCTGCCAAGCTCCTGAGCAGACTCCCCACCAACCCGGGGGTTTACCTCTTCAAGGGCTCCTCCGGGGAAGTCTTGTACGTCGGAAAGGCCAAGTCACTCAGGACCCGGATCCGAAGCTATTTCCGGAAGCGCCCCTCAGACTCCATAAAAACCCGGGAGTTGGTCCGCCGGATCGGATCCCTGGATACGATCGTAGTCGGATCCGAGGCCGAGGCACTGATACTTGAAGCCAACCTCATCAAGGAGCATCACCCGCGGTTCAACATTCAGCTCCGAGACGACAAGAAGTATCCCTACATCAAGGTCACCACCCAGGAGCCGTACCCCAGAGTCTTCGTCACCCGCGACGTCAGGAATGACGGAGGGAGATACTTCGGACCTTTCACCTCGGTGGGTCCCCTCCGCCAGGCCCTGGAAGTGGTGAAACGTCTCTATTGGGTTCGATCCTGCCGGTATGACCTGCCCAGGGAAGCGCCCGATAGACCGTGCCTGGATTACCACATCGGCCGGTGCCTCGGGCCGTGCGTCGGTCTCCAGAGCCACGAGTCCTACAGTGGCATGATTCGGGAGATTCTCAGGATTCTGGAGGGAGAGACGGAGTCGCTGAGGGACGAGGTTGGGGAGCGGATGCAGGAAGCTTCCCGGGGCCTTCGCTTCGAGGAAGCGGCCCGGCTCAGGGATGTGGGTCGCGGACTGGAGACCATCGCCCGGGAGCAGCGGGTTCACAAGGTCCAAGGGAAAGACCAGGACGTCCTGGCCCTGGCCAGGGATGGTGATCTGGCTACCGGAGTCGCCCTCCGTATCCGCCGAGGCCTCCTTCTCGGAAGGGAGACGCAACGGTTCTCGGATGCGTCCGCCGAGGACGATTCGGCGCTTCTTTCGGCCTTCGTCAGCCGTTACTACCTGGGCAGGGGAGAGGAAGGCTGCCTGGACCTTCCTCGGGAGGTGCTCCTTCCCATGGAGTTTGAGGACCGTCCTCTCCTGGAAGAGGTCCTTTCCGATCGGGCCGGACGGAAGGTCCGATTGGTTATCCCGAGGAGGGGGGACAAACACCGGCTGGTGGAGCTCGCCGGATCGAATGCAAGGAATGCCATGGAAGATCGGGTGTCGGATATGGAGTACGTGGGAGATCGGGCCGACGAGGCCCTCTACGAACTCCAGGACCGACCGGACCTCAAGGTGGTCCCCCGGGTCATGGTCTGTTTCGATATCTCCCATATCCAGGGAACCGACACGGTTGGGAGCGTCGTGATGTTCCATAACGGTACCCCGAGGAAGGCCGGATATCGGCACATGAGAATCCGGGGAGAGTGGGGCAACGACGATTTCCGCTCCATGGGGGAAGCCGTTTCGAGGTACTTTCGGCGTGCACTGGATGAGGGATCCGCACTGCCGGATCTGGTCGTCATCGATGGAGGAAAGGGCCAGCTCAACTCTGCGCTGGAGGCCTTGAGAGAGCTCGACCTCCCCCAGGTGGCCGTGGTGGCACTGGCAAAACGGGAGGAGGAGGTTTACCTGGCGGGAAAGGCGGAAGCTGTTGCTCTTCCCCGGCGGGATCGGGCGCTCCACCTCCTCCAGCGCATCCGGGATGAAGCTCACCGCTTCGCCATCACCTACAACCTAAAGCTCCGCTCCAGGAGAACGCTCCAGAGCCAGTTGGCGGAGATCCCCGGGGTGGGGCCCGCGCGTCAAAAGGCCCTTCTGAGTCATTTCGGGTCCGTCCGCGCGATTCGAAAAGCCCCCCCCGAGGAGATCGCTCAGATGCCAGGCTTCGGGCAGGAGCTGGCATTACGAATCTTCGCCCATTTGAAGGGGTAGTAAACGAGGAGACGAAAGTGGGTCTGAGGTTTGACGTCTCCAGGGGGGGGATCTAGATTATTCGGTTGTGAAAACCCAGGGGCTTCGGGTGCTAACCGGGCCCCTTTTGACCACTCAAGAGGAGGAAATCGGGATGAAAGCCCGACTTGGACTCATCCTTGCGACCGCTGCTCTGTTCTCCGGCACTGGCTGTGCCGCCGGAGGCGGGGCGGTTTCCCAAGGCCCGACGGCTGCTCCCACCCTTCCCGGTTCGGGGGGACAGCTTCTTGCGGAAGGAATCCGGCCGCGGGACAACAGTCAGACTCGCGCAGCTGAGGACTTTTTGGACCAGGGCATGGCCGCCGTCGAAGATGCGGAAAAGGCGGTCCTCTTCAGGCAGGCCCTCGAGGCCGCCCAAGAGGGGATCGCGTTCGATTCCGAGAATCCGAAGTCGTATTTCCAGGCCGCGGTCGCCATGGTGAATCTGGAAGAATATCTGGGCGCCGATTCCATGTTCACGAAAGCCGAAACACTCCATCCTAGGTACATCCTGGAGACGGAACCCTGGCGGGAAAGGGGTTGGGTCGACGCCTATAACTCGGCGATCATTCCGTTGAATGAAGGGGACCTGGAAGGCGCCGCAGCGTTCTTCGAGGCCGCTAACGCTCTCTATTCGGATCGCCCGGAAGCCTTCTTGCAGCTCGGCTCCGTATACTCCCGCTTGGGGCGGGGCGGAGAGTCCGCCGATGCCTTCAGAGCCGCCATGGCCCTCCTGGAGGACTCGAAGGAGTTGGCACTGTTGGACACTGCCCAGGCCTCGACCTGGCAGCAACATTGGGAGATCGCCACCCTAGGCCTGGGGCAGGCTCTCCAATTCTCGGAACAGTACCAAGAGGCGGCGGATCTCTACGGGCGGCTCCTGGCGGATGACCCCGACAATGCAACGCTCATCGGGAGCCTAGCCAGTGCCCTTACCGAGCTGGATCAAGCCGATTCGGTGGATGTCCTTTACGAGAGCCTCCTCACCCGCCCCGGCCTCACGGAGTTCGACTACTCCAACGCGGGGGTGGGACTCTACCGCATCGAACAGTACGATCGGGCAGCCCAAGCCTTCAGGGCCGCGGCAGACTTGAACCCCTTCAACAGGGACGCCCGGCTGAACCTGACCCAGACCTACTTCAGTGCCGAGCAGTGGGAAGCCCTCATTCCCGCGGCGCGGGAACTCCTTACCTTGGATCCCCTGAACGGACTGGTCTGGATCTTCATGACCCGGGCCTATTCGGAGCTGGATCAGCCCGAGGAGGCCAACGCAGTGTTCGGGGAGTACCAGGCCATCGGTTACGAGATCGAGGGCATCGTTCTGGATTTGTCCGCCGACGGCGGGGCCAGCATTTCTGGGAATCTCAAGAATAGTACGGCAGAGCAGGGCGGCACCGTCACCCTTCGCTTCCATTTCGGAGGGCAGACCGGCCGGGAGATCGGGACCGTCGACATACGGGTCCAGATCCCCGCCGTTGAGGAGATGGTGGAGTTCAGCGGGAACTTCCTGTCCTCCGAGATCGTCGCCGGCTACAAGTATGAGGTAGTGGGGTAGGGAACACTCTGCCTGAGGCCAACGCAATGGTCGAAGGCCGACGGTAGGTAAGGAACAGCTTCAGGGCCGGGTAGTCCTTGAGGGGCTGCCCGGCCCTGAATAGATTTTTGAGTGCCGCGGGTGTAGCTCAGTTGGTAGAGCATCAGCTTCCCAAGCTGAGGGTCGCCGGTTCGAATCCGGTCGCCCGCTTGGCGGAAGGCCCTGGGCAGCGCAGCTGTCCAGGGCCTTCCGCATTGCAATCAGACCGGATCGAGCCGCAGGTTCGAGCCGAGGGGCCAAGACGCTAGGACTCCACCTACCAGCTGACCCCCGAGACGAGCGAGGAGGGCGAAGCCCGACGTAGCTCCATCCGGTCTTCCACGAGCCGGGTTGACCCTATGCCCCCTCAACCTCCTTGCCCCCTCCATAACCGCAGCACATTGTTCTTCTCGGTGGCTGACTGGGCTGGAACGGGAAATGAACCCGGCACCAACGGGGGGCAGAATGGAGGTACATGCATTTCTCCAAGTCGTCTTCCAAGAGGGAGCGTGGAAGCTGGGCTGGGCCGTAGCTGGGCGTATCACCTACAAAGCCGCACAAGATCACGCCACAGTGGAAATAGTACGGCCTGACCAGGACCAGCGACTGCGCTTCCGGGCCGCGAAGGGCACCAAGATCGCGATCACCGGGAACAGCATTCATCTCCCTGACGGACTTCGGTGAGGTTGAACCCATGCCCACTCTCTCCCTCCTCCAACGCCTGAAAGAGCGGAAGCTCGTGCAGTGGGCGGTGGCATACCTTGCGGGTGCATGGGTGCTGTATGAGGTCACGGCTACGGTCGGTGGACCATGGGGCCTGACCGAGGCGTTCTTCAGAGGTTTATTTGTCGTCCTCGTTATTGGCTTTCTTGTCGTGCTAGTCCTGGCTTGGTATCACGGCGAGAAGGGGCGTCAGCGCGTCAGTGGGCCTGAGTTATTGATGGTCGCGGCCTTAATGGTCATTGCGGGTGGGGTTTTGTCCGTCCTTCCGGGAAGGCAGGGACCCGACACGTCTGTAGCTGCCAAGGCCACTGATGTGGACGATTACCGACCCTCCATCGCGGTGCTACCGTTTCATAACCGAAGTGGCCTTGAGGACGACGCCTACTTCACCGATGGCATGCACGATCAGCTCATCACTCAGCTCACAAAGATTAGCGACTTGAGCGTAAGGGGCCTCACATCCGTCCTGATGTATCGGGACAGCCCGAAGAACTTGCGGCAGATCGGACAGGAGCTTAACGCCCGATACATCATCGAAGGCGGCGTCCAACGAGCCGGAGAGGTGGTACGCATCAGCGTTCAGCTTATCGGGGCTGCCACGGACGAGCATATCTGGGCATCCACGTATGACCGTCCGATGTCTGTTGAGAACGTCCTGTCGATACAGACCGAGATTGTAGGGGCTGTGGCGGATTCAGTCAGGGCTGTGGTAAGGCCTGAAGAAAAGACCCGGATCGAGGCGATACCGACGACCAACCTGGATGCATATGAGCTGTACCTCCTGGGGCGAAACCGATGGTCGACCCGGTCAACCGAGACGATCCGAGAAGCCATCGAGTACTTTGAGGCTGCCATCGACCTTGATTCCACCTTCGCTATGGCCTTCACGGGGTTGGCGGATGCCTACCAGGTCCTTCCCTGGTTCGACCTGACTACCGAGCCCCTGGATGTCTATGAACAAGCCAAGGCCGCAGCGACTCGGGCATATCAACTCGATCCCCGCAGCGGAGAAGCCCGTGCGTCGCTCGGTCTCATCTCTCTCCTCTTCGAGTTGGACTGGGTGAGGGCGGAACGGCACCTAGCAGCTGCAGTGGACCTGGCACCGGGGTATCCCTCCGCCCACCACTGGTATTCGAACTTCCTGGTATCGGTCGGGAGGTTTGACGAGGCCGTGGCGGAATGTGAGAAGGCTCTTTCCTTAGATCCCAAATCCAATGCCGTGGTCTGGTCGTGCGCCGATCGGCTCCAGCAGGCCGGGCGGATCAACGAGTCCCGAACGCGGTACCTGCAAGCGATTGGGATGGAACCCAAGATTCCATGGGCGTTCCAGACTTTCGCAGTGAACTTGGCGATTGAGGAGCCCACCGACCCGGCCAGGGCAGGACGGTTGTTAGCCGAGTTTACCACCCTGTTTGGCTATCCCTTTCCCGACCGCCTGGCGACCGTTGCCGAAGCTATCGCAGAGACCCCTGAGGGCCAGGCTGATGCCGTGGCGGTGTTGGACGACCTTGTGGAAGAGACACAGTTGGATATGGCCGACCTCGTCTTCCTATATGTCTATATCGCCCCTCCTGACATTTTTTTCGATGTGTTGGAGGAGGCCGTGGATCAGAGGCACTTCTTGGTAGCGTTCTTGCCCTCCTTGGCTCATCCCCTGCCGGGGCTGCGTGACGATCCCAGGTGGGAGGAGTTCCTGACCCGGATCGATTATCCGGGCTCCGTGGAGTGAGTTCCCCTTCGGACCCCCCCGCGTTTCCAAGCTCTCCTGGAAAGGCCCGCCCAGGACGTGGGGCATTGACCCCCCGCATGGACCCCTCATCCTTGCCCCCTCCTTAACCGCAGCACATTGTTCTGCTGGTGGCTGACTGGGCTGGAACGGGCATCAGTCTCCTCTCACCGGAGCCACGCACCAACGCTTCGCGTCCATAGCACCCGGAGAAAAGGCTTTCCTTGGGCGAGGCCCGGGGCTTCCTCTTCGCGCTGGGGGTTGCGCCGGACTTGGTGAAGCCGTCGGAGTGGCTCCCGATCATCTCAGCCGGCGTGGTTGTTGACTGGCGGCGCAACCGGCCCTATCCATCTGGAAGTTGACTCCGGACGCCGATCTGCGCGCGATTTTGCTTTCGTTTACCCGAATTCTACCTCGGAACGCCCACTCATGAATACCTTCAACGTAGTTTTCCGCCTCCGGATTTGTTGCCTCTTTGTTGTCCTGCTGTCCCTCTTCGCCACGGGCACGCGGGCGGCCGACACACAGGAATTATCCGTCGTCGCCGCCGATCCTTTCCCTGTCGGCAAGGGATTGATCGAGGTCGATTTCGACGGCACTCCGCTGAAGCTGCATTACTACAAGCCAGCCAACTATACCGGAGAAAGGTTCATCCTCCTTTTCCACGGGGCGTCGCGCACCGCAAGCGGCTATCGAGACAGCGCGTCCGGCATGGGCGATGCCTTCGAGTCGCTCGTCGTGGTCCCGGAGTTTGATCTCGAGCGGTTCCCGAACCGACTTTATCAGTCAGGGGGCGTGTTTCGTGAGGACGGTTCGGTGGCCGATGCCGAAGAGCGCACCTACGCCTATGTGCCGAAACTCGTCGAATACATTCGTGGCCGGGAAGGTGATGCCCGGTTGTCCTACCTGTTGTTGGGCTTTTCCGCCGGCGGGCAATTTGTGGGTCGCATGGCCGCGTTTCTCGACACAGACGCCGAGCGCATCGTCGCTATCAGCCCCGGCTCAGGCATGTTCCCGACACGGGACTTGAGATTCGGTCTCGGCTTCGGCGGGTTGCCGGACGAACTCAGCAGCGACGAACGCATCCGAAGGTATCTGGCCCAGCCGATGACGATTTACATCGGCACCAACGACACCGAGATGTCGCAGCTTCCCACCGGGGACGCCTACGCGCAGGGCGTCCACAGATATTCCCGCAATATCCGGTGGTTCAACGAAGCGATGGATCTCGCCTATGAGAAGGAGTGGGAATTCAACTGGCGCCTGGTGATCGCCGACGGCCCCGGGCACAGCCCACCGGACGTGTTCAATCATCCCCAAACGGAAAACGCGCTGTTTGGGCACCGTCGATAGGGCCACAAAGCGCGCCGGTGGGTGCAGGCATCAACGATTAAGGAGAACATGAGATGAGCAAGAACGTCAGTCGTCGAGGGTTCTTGGAGAAGGCCGCGGGTGTCGCGACGGGCGCGGCGGTGATGGGGGAGTTCCCGCACCTGAACCTGAAGTATAGGACCGGCTCCCCGGCGGGACTTCCCATGGTTCTCGTCTCAGGCGGGAAGACCTGGGCATCAGATGCCGCCTGGGAGGTACTCAAGGATGGGGGTGACGCCCTCGACGCGGTCCACGCTGGCGCCATGGCGGCCGAGGTCTATCCCCGGGACACCAGTGTCGGGGTCGGCGGCCTGCCCAATGAGGAGGGGGTCGTCCAGCTCGACTGCACCATCATGGACGGGAAGTCGATGCAGTGTGGCGCGGTCGGCTGTATCGAGGGGATCGAACATCCTTCAACGGTTGCCCGCGCGGTCATGGAACGCACCGATCACTGCATGATCGTCGGCCGTTACGCGACCGAGTTCGCGGTGAAGATGGGGCTTCAGGTAACCGATATCTCTGATGAAGCAAGTCGCAGTTGGTACCGAAACTGGGTAGCCAGACGGAGTGACACGGACGACTGGCTCTCCGAGGAGGAGTCGGCCATCAAGATGAAGCGCCCCCTGCCGCCAACCGAGGGGGGCCGCCGTGAGCGGGAAATCGAACCCACCCACGGCACGATCAATGTCCTGGCGGTGGACATCAACGGCCAAGTTGCCGGCTGCACCACGACCTCGGGCCTGTCGGGTAAGATCCCCGGACGGTGCGGTGACTCCCCGATCGTCGGAGCGGGACTCTATGTCCTGCGTGATGTTGGCGCGGCGGGATTTACCGGACGTGGAGAAGAAGTGATCCGGATCTGCGGGTCCTTCACGGTATGCGAGATGATGCGCAGAGGCATGTCTCCCACCGAGGCGAGCCAGGAGGCGATCCGGCGGATGGTGGAGGAGACCAACGACGGCAACGCCGACTTCGGTGACAACGCCGTTGCCATCAGCGCGAAGGGGGAACACGGATCATTCACCGTCAGTGGTCGGATCAACTACACGATCCACAATCCCGACGGTCAGCAGCGGATCCAGAGGTAGTCACCGCTTAACCCGAGTCCGGTAGAAAAACCCGGCGGGAATATCCCACTCCCCGCCGGGTCACCGCGGGCTTCGATGAGTTCCCCCCTGGATGGGCCAATCGGAAAGAAGCCTCTGGCACCCTCTTTGGAAACGAATTTCGAGTAGGCGATGGAGACAGGTTTCTGGTGTTCATGAAGCGGTAGGAGCGTGTCGCCCCTAGCGATGTCACCCCTCAACCCGCGACCATCCCCGCTTCCAGGCCCTGCTGGAGGAGTACGCGGATGATGTGGGGCATTGAGGCGAATCCGTTGTGCCTAGAATTGTGCCAAACCCCACGGTTGCTGACGGTTGCTGGCGGTTGATTGGAACCTGAAGTGAATAGGTGAAAAGGTAGGATTCACAAGGGTTTTCGGCTGGCCGGCGGTTGGCCATGGTTCGACCATCGCAGCCTTTCAAGCCCCGACACCCCTTTCCCCTAACCGCGGAGACCAGTCCGACATGTTTTCGGGCTTTATTCGGGCTCCAGGGGGCGGCTGGACTAACGCAGTAGGTAGTACCACATCTGGGGGCGGGTCACCCCCCCGAGATCATTTTGTGAAGACCTCGATTACTCCGCCGCCGTATCCGGTTCCGAACCGCAGGGTGGCGTCTGCAGCCGGAATGAAGCGGCACTCCCGGATCGCATCCACCCGGTAGTCCCGAAGGACACCGGTGTCCCCTATCTCGACGCCGTCAATAAACACCTTCGCGCTCGAAGTGCCCCTACCCCTCATCCAATTGGGACGTAAGCGCCGAATGGCGTCGAAGGCGGTGTCAAGCGCACTCGTCTGAGTGAGTTCTTCACTGGTGATCAGGTTCCGGTTGCGGAGGGGCCCACCTTCCCCGGAGCCGCCCCCGGAGGCGCAGGCGGCAGCAAGGAGGGTCAGGCCAATAACTGCGAGGCATACGAGTCGCATGATGCGTCAACTCCTTAATGGGGGTCTGAGAAATGCGATGCAAACCCGATCCGCAGCCAACAGCACCCGCCGAAAGGATAACGGGTCAACCGTCCTCCTGCCAGTTTCAAATCGGACGTCCTCTTAGAAGGACCCCCGAGGCTAATGGACGTGGCAGTCATCACTTGCAAGGAGGGTTCCAAATCGGTCCAGCGGAAGGGAATTGTGGCTGAGACTGGAGACTAGTCTTTTGCCCAAGGAAGAGGAGAAG
>JBDRDQ010000445.1:0-10791 GCA_043820695.1 Gemmatimonadota bacterium
GGTCCTTCAGAACTGGGAAAAGCCGATCTACGTGGTGTTCCTGATGTTGGCCGGCGCCCTGTTGAATTTTTCCACCCTGTGGATCCTCGCCTTGGCGGGGGGTTACGCCCTGGTCCGGGGCGCCGGAAAAGTCCTGAGCAATATGGTGATGGTTCGGGTCCTTCCCCTCGAATTTCCTCCTCCCAGGAGGTTCGGCCTCGGCCTCATACCCCAGGGTGGAATCTCACTGGCGATGGCCATCTCCATCGTCCTCACCTACGGTGGACTCATGCTGGACGGACGGGACGCCGCCGACCTCCTCTTTGCGGTTGTGGTCCTGGGCGTGATCCTTTCCGAACTCGCGGGTCCTTTCTTCACTCGGAACATTCTAGTTCGTGCCGGGGAGATCTCCCCCCGTATGGAAGAGGTAATAGCCTCGGGGAATCCCCGGCCGGCCCAAACGAACCCACCGCGTCCGGACGGGAAACCCTCCTGACTTGCCCAAAGACGAACTACGCCTCACCATCCATCCAAACGCCCCCCTTCTTGGCGAAGAGTTCCGGGCTGTGGACGGAGCCCTGGGGGCTTTGGCCGAAGCTCGAAGAGGGTGGCATCCGAGACCCCTGATCCCCAAGCTGGGAAGAGCAACCCCGGGCCTCGACCTGGATCCCTGAGGCGACAGCCGGTTACACTTCACATATGATCATTTCCACTGCATTCGCTTCGTGGGCCGTACAGGGCTCCCAACCGGGTACCCCGCCATGGTGATTTCCCCCTCCCTCCTATCCACCGTGGAGACCATCTCCACCATCGTCCTCGGCGTCGCCGTGCTAGGGGTGTTGATAGCCCTTCTTGTGGTTCTCCTCCAGTTGCGGAAACTCACCCGGTCCATTGGAGCCGTGGCGAAGGGGCTGGAGAAAGACGCGGCGCCGGTCATGGTGCGCGTCCGTAGCGTCGCAGAGAATGTGGATTTCATCACCATGGCGGTCAGGACCGACATTCAAAAGCTGAACGCCTCGGTTGCCAGCCTGAATGACCGCCTGAAAGTGGCATCTGTCCGGATGGAAGAGCGGATCCAGGATTTCACAGCGCTGGTTGAAGTCCTCCAGAACGAAGCGGAGGATCTCGCCCTGGACACAGCCGCCGCGGTCCGTGGAGTCAGGGCCGGTACCCGAAGCCTGGCGGGCGAAGGAACGGACTCCAACCGGGTTTCCGCGAGACAATACGTTTTTCCATCTTCGATGGAGGTTGATGGAACGGAGGGATAAGGCCTGACCTCCATGCGAGGACTCTGCATCACAGCTGTTTGCTTGGCTCTTGCCTGGATCCTTCTGGTCCCGGAACCGTTGGGAGCCTGGGGTCCGGCCACTCATGTGGCGCTGGGAGAGGTCCTCCTCAACTCCCTTTATCTCCTCCCTCCGGCTCTCAAGCTCCTTTTGGAAAACCACCCCATCCAGTTTCTCTACGGCTCGGTGGCCGCCGACATCTCCTTCGCAAAAAAGTACGTGCCCGAGGGCCGTCACAGCCACAACTGGAATGTGGGTGAAGCCATTCTCAAGGCGGCTCCGAACGATGCCCTCCGGGCGGCGGGATACGGCTACCTGGGCCATCTTGCGGCGGACGCCCTGGCCCACAACACCTTCGTCCCACGGAAGCTATTCCTTACCCGGACCGGGAAACCCCACGGCCACACCTATTGGGAGCATAGGGTGGACCTCCATGTGGGCGAGGAGTTCCTGGGAAAGGCACGGCGGTTGGTGATGAACTTCGACCACACCGAAGCCGACGATCTTTTTGACATGGTCCTCAGCCGAACCCTTTTCAGCTTTCGGACCAACCGGCGGATTTTTCGGGGCATGATTCAGGCCCAGGACAACGACCGGTGGAAACAGGTGTTCGACCGGGTTCTTCGGAGGTCCCCTTATGACCTGCCCGATGCGAGGGTGAAGCTGTACATGGGCTTCTCCTTCGACTTCATGGTGGAGTATTTCCGGATTGGTGAAGAGTCACGCCCCAGAGTTCTGGACCCGGTGGGGGCGCTGAACCTTCGCATCGCCAAGCGGTTGAGGCGAGCCGGAATCGCCGAGGGAGGGAGCCAGGACCCCCGGATTCTGGACGAGCTGGCGGATCGGTTCTTCCCCCTCCCCAACGGGCCCCTTCTCTACTGGCCGAAGGCGAAGACGTCGGGGAAGCGGGAATTGCTGAGCCCCGGAGGTCAGAAGTAGTCCTTCTCCAGATCAGCGTAGCGGGCGAGGAGCTTCTTTTGCCCGACGGATTCGAACTTCACCGTCACCTTCAAATCGGGTCCGAATCCTGAAACCTCCAGGACCGTCCCGGAGCCGAAGGTCGGATGGGCCACCCGTTCCCCCTTCACGAAGCGGGGAAGATCCTGGTTCAGCTCGTCGTCGGGGAAGGTGTCCTGCCAGTCCTCCTGCACCTTCACCTTCTCACTTCCTTGTTTTCGCTTCCGGCTCAAGCCGCTCCCGAACCCGCTCCCGAAACCCGCCTCGAAGCTCCGCCGGACTCGAAGGGAGGCCCGCTCCTCCAGTAGACTTCCGTCGATGGCCTCAGCGAAGGGTGACAACCTTCCGAACATGTATTCCCCGGCCCGCCGCCGTTGCCTGGCATGGGTCAGGTACAGCTTGTCTTCCGCCCGGGTGATCCCTACGTAGAAAAGCCTTCGTTCCTCCTCCAGTGCTGAGGGGTCGTCATAGCTCCGGCTCAGGGGGAAGAGGCCATCTTCCAGACCGGAGATGAAGACCACCGGAAACTCCAAACCCTTCGCGTTGTGGAGGGTCATGAGGGTTATGGTGTCGGCGTCAGGATCGTGGGAGTCCACATCGGCCACGAGGGAGACCCGTTGGAGGAAGAAGTCCAGTTCCGTGAAGCGATCGGCCGGGAGTTCCTCCTCTTCCAGAAGCTCTGCGTCGAAGTCCAGGGCGCCGGCGATCAACTCCCTCACGTTCTCGGCCCTGTCGTCCCCTTCCGGTCCCTCATCCCGCAAGAGGGTGAGAAGGTCCAACTCGTCCACCAACTCCTCCAGAAGCACGCCAACGCGAAGCTGGGCAGCCCTAACGGAGAAGCGCTGGATCAGGTCTACGAAGTCCAGGAGGCCCTTGGCCCCGGCCTTGGGCACCCCCGGAACCTCCGAGGCTCGAGCAGCTCCCTCCAGAAGGGTGAGCCCGGTCTCTCGGGCCCACTCCCTGAGGCGGGCCACGGTAGTGGATCCGACTCCCCGCCGTGGATAGCCCACCACCCTATCGAAGGCGCCGCCGTCCCTGGGGTTTGATATGAGGCGGAGGTATCCGAGAACGTCCTGAATCTCCCTTCGCTCGTAGAAACCGACCCCCCCCACCACCTGGTAGGGCAGCCCCTTTCTGCGGAATGCGTCCTCCATGGCCCTTGCCTGGGCATTGGTTCGATAGAGGACGGCAAAGGCCCCGCAGTCTTGTCCGGAATCCTGCCCCATCCGGGCCTCGATCTCTTCGGCGATCCACCGGGCCTCGTCGGTCTCATCCCAGGTTTCCGTCACCGTGATAAGTTCCCCGCCCTTCCGTTCGGTTCGAAGGTTCTTCCCTTTCCTGCCCAGGTTCTGGCGGATCACCTGATTCGCCGCCTCCAGGACCGTCTCGGTGGATCGGTAATTCTGCTCCAGGCGCACCACCCGGGCCGAAGGGAACGAGGCTTCGAAGTCCAGGATGTTCCGGATGTCCGCACCCCTCCACCCGTAGATGCTCTGGTCGTCATCCCCAACCACCATGAGGTTGGCCGCCTCTCCCGCCAAAAGCTCCAGAAACCGGAACTGTGCACGGTTGGTGTCCTGATACTCATCCACCAGCAGAAAGGAAAACCGGTCCTTGTAGCCGTCCAGAATCCCGGGGTGGGCCTCCAAGAGTTCCACCGGCCTCATGAGGAGGTCGTCGAAATCGAAGGCGTCGTGGTTCTTCAGGGCCTCCTGGTAGACCGGGTACACCTTCGCCACGTTCCGGAGAAGGATGTCGAAGCTGTCCCCGTTCTCTTCAAGGAAGGCCTGAGGGGACACTAGCTGGTTCTTGGCCCCGCTCACGTGAGCCCGGAAGATCTTGGGATTCCACCGTTTCGGATCGATTCCGACTTCTTCCTGGACCCGCTTGATCAGCCTGAGGCTCTGGTCCTGATCGTAGATGGTGAAGGTGGGAGACCAGCCGAACCGTGGTGCATACCGGCGGAGGATGCGGGCCCCGATGGAGTGGAAAGTGCCGGCCCAAAGGCCAGAGGGTTCTTCCCCCAACTGTTCCCGGATCCGGTCCTTCATCTCCCCCGCCGCCTTGTTGGTGAAGGTGACCGAGAGAATTCGATGGGGAGCCACGCCGTGGTGACGGATGAGGTGACAGATTCTTGCGGTGAGGACCCGAGTCTTTCCAGAACCGGCTCCCGCCAGAACCAGGAGGGGCCCCTCGAAGTGTTCCACCGCTTCCCGCTGTTGAGGATTCAGCTCAGGCAGGTGGAAAGGTCTTGGGGAGGCGGTCGAGGAGCGCAGAGCCACCTTAGGATCCGGATCCCGCAGGGTCCTGCCCAGATCGGAAAGTTGGGAGATGGATGTGGAAGACCGCCCCCCCGGAGCCTTCGTCACCCAACTCGATTCGACCCTTATGGACGCCCTCGACGATTCGTCGGGAAAGGGCCAGGCCTACCCCCCAGCCCCGCTCCTTGGTCGTCACTCCAGGCTCGAAGAGGTCGCTCCGAACCTCCGGGGGGACCCCTGGCCCGTCATCGGCCACCGAGATGGTCACGTTCTTGGGGCCGGCAGCTCCGGCCTGGATCCGGATAGTGCCGCCCATACCCCCAAGAGCATCCAGGGCGTTCTTCACCACGTTTTCCAGAGCCCAGGTAAGGAGAACCTCGTTGCCCATGACTGACGGGAGATCCTGCGGAACGTCGAGCTTCAGGTGGACGCCGGTGGAGAGGCGCGGGATTCGGACCTCGAGATAACGCTGCAACGCCTCGAGGATCCCCTGGAGTTTCACCTCCTCCAACTTGGTTTCCGTGCCGATCAGCTCAAAGCGATGGCTGATCTTTTCGAGCCTGGTCAGATCTGCCCCGATCTCCGCCGAGATCTCACCTTGGTCCATTTCCTCCGGTCTTTCCCCCGGGGGCAAGCTCAGAAGCTCGAGCCAGCCTTGGAGGGAGGAGATAGGGGTACCCAACTGGTGGGCCAACTCCCGGGCCATGGCTGTCCAGGCCTTCTCCGCCTCGGATCGTCGCTGGACCCTGATGGCGAGGATTCCCAGGAAGGCCGTGATGAGGAGGCCCCCAACCTGGAAGAAGGGAATCCACCGCAAACTGCGCACCTCCGGAGGGTCACCGTAGTGGATCAACGCAATGGCCGGATCCCCCCGGGGGGGGTGCATAATGTCGATCCGGCGTGCGTAATCTCTAACCCGATCCTGGTCCCCGGGAATGGCCAAATCGGCCTCGAATGGGAGGTTCTCCACGGCCAGGATCGTATCCCCCGGTCCCGACAGAATCATCGGGACACCGGATTCCAGGAGTATGCCCTGGAGCTCGAAGAGGATTTCGTCCGGAGAGGGAGGTATGGGTTCGGCCATCCCCTCCTGGACATAGGCATAGACCTCGGACAGCCCCTGGGCATTGGCCCTGAGTGCTTGGACGATCTGCTGCGTGTAAAGGAGATACCAGGCCAACTGGGCGACAAACACAATCGCCAGGGCAATGGGCCAATTTTGACGTTTCAAGGATCCAGCCGGGAGAAACCGACGTAGCTATGGAGAGGCTCGGGAAGGCGGACGCCTCCCCCTTCTTCCTGGTAACTCTCCAAAAGAGCTACCATGAGTCGAGGAAGGGCCAAGGCCGATCCATTGAGAGTGTGGAGGAACTCCGGCTTCTCCCCCGGGGCCGGCCTGAAGCGAAGATTCGCCCTCCTGGCCTGGTAGTCGGTGAAGACGGAGCAACTGGAGACCTCCAGCCATTTCTCCACCCCCGGAGCCCAAACTTCCAGGTCGTAGGTCATGGCGCTGGAAAAACCCAGGTCTCCGGCGGCCAGCAGAACAACCCTGTAGGCCAGCCCCAGACGTTGGAGCACCTGCTCCGCCTCGGCGGTCAGCTCCTCCAGGGCGGCCCGGCTCCGTTCCGGCGTCTCATAACGTACCAGCTCAACCTTGTCGAACTGGTGAACCCTGAGCAGGCCCCGAGTGTCCTTCCCGGCGGCTCCGGCTTCTCTCCGGAAGCAGGGAGAATAGGCCGCAAAACGCATGGGGAGATCGGCGCCGCTGAGAAGCTCGTCCCGGTAGAGGTTCGTCACAGGCACTTCCGCCGTGGGCACCAGCCAGAGACCGTCCCGATCGGTGAGATAGGATTCCTCGGCGAATTTCGGGAGCTGGCCCGTCCCCGTCATGGCCTCCTCGGTGACCAGGTAGGGAATCCTGAGCTCCTCGTACCCGTGCTCCCTGATGTGGAGGTCCAACATGTAGTCGATGAGGCCACGCTGGAGTCGAGCGCCCTTCCCGCGGAGAACCGGGAATCCCGAACCGGACACCTTCGCCCCTCGAGGAAGGTCGAGAATCCCCAAGGATTCGCCGAGCTCCCAGTGGGGCCGGGGCTCGAAGGAGAAGGAGGCCTTCTCTCCCCATTCTCGAACCAGGATGTTGTCGTCCTCCCCCCCTGGCGGGACCTCCGGGTGGGGAAGGTTGGGCAGGTTCAGAAGGAGTTCACGAAGCGTCTCGTCCGCGTCCGATACGAGGGCATCCAACTCGGCGATTCGTGTGCCGACGGCACGCATCTCCAGAATCCGCCCTTCGGCGTCCTCCCCCCGCCGCTTCAGCTCTCCGACCTCCTTGGACACCTCGTTCCTCCGGGCCTTCAGCTCCTCCACCCGGGCGATGGCTTCCCGGCGCCCCTCATCTACCGAGAGGATCCGGTCCACTGCTGCCGAGTGCCCACCCTCACCTCTTTTCGCCAGGGCGGCCTTCGCCGAATCAGGGTCTTGGCGGACGGATTGAAGGGAGAGCATGGGCTCAGTTTTTCGGGGGATAGAGCTTTCGACTGTTGCAGACGGGGCTCACGTCGAAGAGGAAGCTCAACGTGCCCGCCACCGGATCCTGTTCCAAGGGCTCGAATTTCCCGTAGTAGACACAGCTCTGGCCGTACAGGCCCGACTGCTGGCGGGTCCGAATGATATAGACATGCCCAGTTTCCACCGGGACAGCCTCATCCCCGACGTACAGGGTGGTGTCGGAAGGGGCCTTAAGGACCTCTTCGAAGGGAATGTTCCCCATGGGTATGATCCGGGCTCTGGAGCCGAAGATACCGACGGCCCCCGGAGGAAGGAGAACCAGCTTTCCCTCTTGAGTGTCCAGAACCATGTCCCACTGCCCGGTGGCATTGGGGGATTCGATCCGGATCGGAATTCGGGAAATGAAGTCAAAGGCGGAAAGGAGATTGAGCTCAGGCCTGGCAAGGGAATATAGGTAGGCCGTGTCCGGGTTCTCCTCCCAGTTGATCTTGTATAGATCATCGTCGCATGCCATGGCGCCTGCCAGGAGGGGGAGGGCCAGGACCAACCATGCCCAGGAGAACCGGACGGTCCCGGCGAAGGCCCCGGAAGGGCCCGCAGGTTTGTCGAAGTGTGTCGTTGATCTCATGTCGCGCCAAGGGATGAGTAGATCGAACAGACTACCGGAAAGGCAGCTCAGGTGTCAACCCTGAGAACACCTTTGTTTCTTGACTTTACACCACCCGCTGGGTAGGTTCCGCCCCTCGGATCCCCCCAGGAAAAGAGGAGGACGTGGTATGCCGGACCGGGACCACTCTGCTTTCCCCCGAGGCCGAATCCTGGTCGCAGACGACGAGCCCCACATTCGGCGAATTCTGAGCACCTTCCTGGAGGCATCCGGATTCATCGTAGACGAAGCGCTGGATGGGGCCCAGGCGCTCGAACTCCTTCAGGGCCCCACCCCCTTCGACCTGGCCCTCCTCGATATTATGATGCCGGTACACACCGGCATGGAGGTCCTGGCGTTCGCCCGGCGCCTGCCTCATCGTGAAGGGTTGCCCATTCTGATCCTCACAGCGAAAGGTCAGGATGCCGACCGGGAGGCGGCTTTCCGACTCGGAGCCGACGACTTCCTCACCAAGCCATTCAGCCCCAAGAAACTCCTTGGCCGAATCCACGAGCTCCTCGATACCCCCTGATCCCAACCTTTGGGTCACCATCCTCGCAGGAGGGTCGGGCACGCGGTTCTGGCCCGTCAGCACTCCGAACAGGCCGAAACAACTTCTTCCCCTGGCAGGGGAGCAGCCCCTGATCCGGGATACCCTGGACCGGGCCCAGGGTTTGGTGCCGGACGACAGGATTCGGATCCTGACCGGGGGGCATCTGCTGGAGCCCTTCCGCCAGGCCCTTGGAGATCTGGCCCCATCCTCTTTCCTGGTGGAACCCCAACCTCGAGGGACCGGACCGGTCCTGGTCTGGGCCGCATGGGAGATCTACCGGATCGATCCGAATGCGATCATCGTCTCCCTTCACGCCGACCACGCCATAGAACCCGTGAGCGCCTTCCTTGCCCTCATCCGAGACGGGGCGAGGGCGGCGAAAACCACAGACGCCCTGTTTACCGTCGCCGTCCCTCCGACGAGGCCGGAAACGGGGTACGGGTACATCCAGCCGGGGGAAAGACTGCCGGTGGGGGACGGAGCCGAAGCCTTTCGCGTAAAGGCCTTTGTCGAGAAGCCCGATCAGGTCACCGCCGAAGAGTACCTGAAGGCGGGATACCTATGGAATAGCGGGATATTCCTTTGGAGGGCCGGGCTCTTTCTGGAGGAGGTGAGGGCCGTGGCCCCTGAGCTCGGCAGCCTGCTCCGACTTCTAGCGGAGGGAGATGTCGAGGGCTTCTTCCGGGAGGCTCCGGCGATCTCCGTGGATGAGGCGGTCCTCGAACGGAGCAACCGGGTGGCCACCCTCAAGGCCTCCTTCCGTTGGGACGATGTCGGGTCCTGGGAGGCTCTGAGCCGAACCCGTACAGCCGATGCATCCGGGAACGTGATTTTGGGATCCGCCCTGGCCGTGGACTCCCGTGAAAACATCGTAATGACCGAAGATGGAACGGTTGTGCTCTACGGCGTCGAGGGGCTGGCCGTGGTCCGGAGCGGAGATATCGTTCTGGTTGCCGACAGATCCAGGACACCCGATCTGAAGAAGCTTCTTGAAGCCCTCCCTCCCCATCTTCGGAATCCTGGCTGAGAACCCCTCGGCGTGACCCTTACGGATCGACCCCGACCGCCCATGAGCTACTCTCTATTTGTTTTCGATGACGAGGTGACAGGGTCCTGGGATCCCTTCGTCCTTACCCGCCCGGTGGGAGAGCTCATCTTCGGAGCCCTCCTCCTGAGGGAGCGGTCTGAACACTACTGGGGCTCTACCTGTGGCGGTCACCTGTCCCAAAAGGGCCTGACCGGGTTCTCCGAGCCCGGATCTCCCCCGGTGGTCGGTCCCGGCGAGATCCCACAGGATGGACACCGGATTTTGCAGAGCTCCCGTCTGGCTCCTTTCGGCCGGGCTCCAGCCCTACCACAGCAGCCCGCCACTCTCTATCTGGACGGCCAGGTGGTGGGTTGGGTACTCCCTCCGGGAGCTCCCACACCTGCCCCCGGCGCCCTCCGGCGGCCCGAACCCCTGGCCGGCTCAGAGAGGGTAGACGTCCAGGGGAGGCTCCTTAGTGCACCGTGGGATCTCATGGCCCGGAACGCCGATCAACTAAGAAAGGACATCCCCGACCTCTTTCCCGGTTACGCCGCTGACGAGCTGCCAGGGTGTCACATTCTCGGGGATGGCCTCCTCTCCCTGGGCACCGGGGTGGTGGTGGAGCCTGGGTCGGTTTTCGACGTGGGTGGCGGCCCCATCCGCCTATCCGACGGGGTGGTGGTCCGCTCCCACACACGCTTGGAGGGCCCGGCCTTCGTGGGGCCCGGCTCCACCCTGTTGGGCGGGTCGATCTCGGGAGTATCCATCGGACCGGTCTGCAAGGTCCGGGGGGAGGTGGAATCCACCATCATTCTGGGCTATGCCAACAAGGCCCATGACGGATTCCTCGGCCACTCGTATTTGGGCCGCTGGGTGAATCTGGGAGCCTTCACCACGAACTCGGACCTGAAGAACAACTACGGGGAGGTTCGGGTGGGAGGAGGCGATGGGCCCCGGGAGACGGGGCTCATGAAGGTAGGGTGTTTCCTGGGAGACCATGTCAAAACCGGAATCGGCACTCTTCTGAACACGGGTTCGGTGGTGGGGGCGGGAAGCAACATCTTCGGAGGCCGAATGCCGCCCACCTTTGTCCCCCCCTTCTCGTGGGGCACCGGAGGGGACCTTTCCGAATTCCAGCTGGACCGATTCCTGGAAGTGGCTTCACGTGCAATGGGGCGTCGCGGGATGGAGCTGGGGGTGGATATGGAGGCGGTCTTGCGCCGAGCCTGGGATGCCACCCGGTCTCTCCGAAACACCCGGACAAACTCCTAGAGGGTGAGATTCTCCGTCCTGGGAAGCGGAAGCCAGGGAAACTCCATTCTGGTCATGGGTGGGAACACCCGGGTCCTGGTGGATGCCGGTTTCAGCGGCAGGGCCCTGGAGGATCGACTCGGGTCGCTGGGCGTTCTCCCTGAGGAGATCCATGCCATCGTCGTCACCCACGACCATGGAGACCACACTCGGGGTGTGGGTGTCTTTGCCCGCCGTCACGGGACGTCGGTGTTCCTCACGGACCCAACTCGGGAGGCCTGTGGATCTCTGTTCCGGGGGGGAGAGGAGCTTCGGTCCTATCG
>JBDRDQ010000446.1:0-3628 GCA_043820695.1 Gemmatimonadota bacterium
CCGGATCCTCCCAGGCCGCAGCAGGGCAGGAAGCTACCTCGCACTACAACGCAGCAATGAGGTGTAGTATGGAGCACACTCCTTCGTAAACGACAATTCGCCATTTCGCATGGCCTCGGAGGTCAGGGGCAGTTGCTCCAGGGCGAGTGCGGTCCGGACTCGTTCCCGTGCCGCGCCGGGTTGGGTGCCGATGCGCCACGCCAGCCACTCGGCGGTGGACGAGAAGCCTGTGTCCTGCCAGCCGCTCCTCTGGTCGAACTCGGCAAGAAGCTTCATGGCCTGATAGTGCAGGGCGTCGGCTTGCATGTAGGCCTGGGCACAACGCTCCCCAAGGAGAAAGACCTCGTCTTCGGGATCGGTGAGGAGGTTGCCGGTGGCGGCGTCCTCCCTCTCTCGCCAGCCCTCCGCCGTATGCTCCCGGACTAACATCGGCCACCGGGGCGGAACGCCTCGCTCGGTGTGGATCTCTCGTGGAGCGTAGATCCCCCTCGGAGCGTACACCTATTTTGCGAGGTCCATTTCCGGGCCAGCATGCGTCTTGCGCACAGCATGCGTCTCGCGCACAGCATACATCTCCGCCACAGCGTACATCATCTCCCCCCCCTCCCAAAACCAGGACAGACAATACCTTACAGTAAATATATGGGGGTGTTTTTCGGCTTCTCTCCTGGCCGCCTGCCTTACGAGGACGAGGGTTCGGGAGACGAAACGAGGGTTGTGGCCGCGAGGTGCCTCAGACGGCCGGCAACGCAGGCTGGCGGGACATCAGGACCCGGTCCGAGCCTCCCCCAAATCCGCCGCTCAAAATCTGTTAATGTCTGGATGGGACGTTCGCATGCATGATTGGGCGCGACGGAACGGATGGGCGCGACGGAACGGTTGGGCGCGACGGAACGGATGGACGCGACGGAACGGATGGACCCGGCGGAACGGATGGACGAGCGAAAGCGAGGGAGTGGGAGGCTGTTGGGCATTGATGAGCGGAACGCTCGGATTCGAGCTGGACTGGTCGGGGAGAGATGGATCGGTTCGAAAGAAGAGATCGCCCCTGTGGCAAAGTAGCCCCCCTCGGGCCCCGAATAGTCGGAAAAGCCCTCGCCTTTCCATTCTTGCCAGCCCTCCCCCCAACCGTGTATGATTCTTATTGTAGGCACCCGAACGAACGTTCGAACGTAAGCCGATGCTAACACTAGAAACCACACACAAACGGACCCCCGGCTTCGATGACAAGCGGCTGCATCTCCTGGAGGTGGCGGCACGCGTCTTCTCCGAGGTCGGCTATGGCGGAGCCTCCATGAGGCGCATCGCCGCCGATGCCGAGCTCAGCCTTGCAGGCATTTATCACTACGTGGCAAGCAAGGAAGAGCTCCTCTATTGGATCCAATACCACACTTTCGACTCGCTGCTCATGGGCCTTAACACCAGCCTGGAAGGCGTACACGATCCCCGACGGCGTCTTGAGACGGCCGTGCGAAATCACGTCCGTCATTTTGGCGAGAACATGCACGAACTCAAGGTTTGCGCCCGGGAGCTCGAGACCCTCGAAGGCGAGGCGTATGACGCTGTCCATGAGCGCCGCCTCTCCTATTTCGAGGCGGTCCACCAGCTTGTCAAAGAGCTTCGACCAAAGCAGGGAGCCCACCTCAGCTCCTGGCTGGCCACTGCGAACCTGTTCGGCATGATCAACTGGTTCTACCAGTGGTACGACGCCGGGCGGAGTCGGGTGAGCCTCGACGATCTTGCCGCAGAGCAGACCGCTCTCTTTCTCGATGGATATGTCGCTTCCACCTCGAACGGAGACGACGGGGGTAACGAATGAGATATGCGGAGACAGGTTTCAACCTGGAAGTCGATCTCACCAGGGGAAACATCGAACGGGTGGCAACCGACCCGCGACTGACCGAGCTTCATCTGGGCGGTCTTGGGACCAACGCCAGGATGATGTGGGACAGGGTCGGCCCGGAAGTCGAGCCCTTCTCTCCCGAGAACCTTCTCGTCTTCGGAACCGGCCTTCTGGCCGGCACACCAGCCCCCGGCTGCAATCGGACCATCGTCTCCACCATCTCCCCTCAGACCCAGCTGTTCGCATTCTCGATGATGGGCGGATTCTGGGGGCCAGAGCTGAAGCACGCCGGCTATGACAAGGTGGTCCTTCGCGGCAAAGCCCCGGAGCTGGTCTATCTGTGGATCAACGACGACAGGGTCGAGCTACGTGACGCCACCCATTTCAGGGGCTTGGGATCGCTCGAAACCGCGGAGCTCATCCGCCAGGAGTTGAAGGACCCTAATGTTCAGGTCTCCTCCATAGGTCTCGCCGGCGAGAACAGGGTTTTCTTCGCTTCCATCGAGCAGGGCCGCGCGAGCGCCAGCCGGCTCGGCGTAGGCGCCGTCATGGGAGACAAAAACCTGAAGGCCATCGCCGTCCGCGGGTCGAAAGACATCCACATCGCCCGCCCCGGTGAGTTCATCGAGCACTGCAACGAGGCTCTGAAGTACGTCAAGCACCGGGACGAGAACCCGATTCCCGGGGTCATGCCGATTCTGGCCGGGCTCGGGTCGCCCCAAGAGATGGCGATCCATGACGAGAAGTGGCACACCGAGAGCTTCATGTGGGGGAATGCTCGGGAGCGCAGGAAGGATTTCTGGACCGAGGAAGTCCAGGAGGAGTGGACGGGCACCATGGAGACCATGCGGACCCGTCTGCTGAGCTGCCACAACTGTCCGATGAAGTGCGGCGCATCCATTGCGGTGGACAAGCGGTTCTGCTCCTACATGATGAAGTGTTTCTCCAAGCTGACCTATACGATGGGCGCCAATTCCAATCTCGATTTTGGCTTGAGAATCGTCCAGAAGGCGACGGAGCATGGGGTGGACGCCTTCTCCGCGCCGCAGACCATGGCCTTCGCCGTCGAGCTCTACGAGGCGGGCATCCTCACAAACCAGGATATGCCGGGTTTCCCCTCCGACAGCGAGGGGCGCTTCTACTGGCTGCTGGACAGGATCGTACGGCGGGAGGGGATCGGCGACGTCCTGGCCGATGGCACCTACTGGGCGGCCAAGAAGATCGGCAAGGGTGCGGAGGAGTACGCTCACAACAACATCAAGAAGACCGAGCAGCTCCCGCTCAAGCTTGGAATGCTCAACCCGATCTACTTTCTCATGTACTCCACCGGCGAGAAGATCAACATCACCCAAATCGAAGGGAACTACCCCCAGGCGCCCTTCCCCACGAGAGAGGAGCGGGAAGCCTTCGTGGAGGATTGGCCCCACGTTCCCGACGAGAGGTTCAAGGAGTGGTTCGTGGAGTGGGAGCTTCGCGGTGAGAAGTCGATCCCGAATTACCCGCCGGCAGGCCCAACCTGTGAAATCGTGAACTGGCAGGAGCAGATGCACTACATCGACGACAGCACCGGGATGTGCGCCGGGTTGTCGTCGTTTCCCCTGAAGCCTCCCTTCCATATACACAATCTGCCGGGGCTGATCTCTTCCGGGGCCGGGCTCGATCTCGATGAAGAGGGGCTGGTTCACCTGACCAGGAGGAACCGGAATCTCGTCAGAGCCAACAACCTGCGAAGGGGCATGAAGCGGGAGGACGAGAAGCCTCCGGAGGACCACTGGAGGAAGAGGT
>JBDRDQ010000447.1:0-4644 GCA_043820695.1 Gemmatimonadota bacterium
TCTCCGAAGGTGATCCGGTTATGCTCGTAGTCCCCCCTGAGGGCCAGATGCTTGTTCACCTTCCATCGGCCGGAGGTGCCTACGCTCAGCTGCTCCCCCAGGTAGAATTCCCCCCACCCCATCTCGACGCTTCCCGACACCTTCCGGGCCGAAAAGGAACTCACGTCCAGGAGGTACCGTGTATACCAGTACTCTCCCTCGGGAATCTCGGCGTCGTCGAAGAGCTCGAAGGGCTCGTCCAGCTTCTCGGCACGTCGAGTGACGGCGAATTCGAGGGACTCCCCCGTACGGGTAGTGAGGGCCAGGGGGACGAACTCGGTGTAAAAGGATTGTAGCTCCCCCGTGATGTCATCTCGATAATACGACATCTCCCAGGGCTTGAACTCCAACTGTTGGATGAAGGGGAGGAAGTCCGGGCGTGGAGATATGGCCAACTCCGATCCGAACCGCTGGTAGGAGGAGCGCCGCACATATCCGGCTTCCGGATTAAAGGTGTCGTCGGCCCGGGTCCAGGAGCCGCTGAACTCCACCAGGTCATTCGGATAGTCGAAGTGGAGTCGATGGGCCAGTCCCGTTTTCTCCTCGGCATCGGAGGTGTAGGTCTGCGCCACCACCAGGCCGGCTTCGAACTCCTTCTCATCGAACATTTCCGAGGTGGCATAGGCCAGGTCGAGCCCGTACGTGAGATTCTGGCGTCCCGGCTCCAACCGGCTCACCAGTAGGGCACCCACGGCAGACTCTTCCAGAACGTCCTGTTTCCATCGGACCACACCGAAGTTGGCAGACGGCTCGTCCCCATCCTCCGCCGCTTGAAGGACCATGGCCCCCAGTGTCGTCCCTCCCCACTTCCCCAGGGCCCTTCCCCCACCCAGGATGGGGACCTCCGTCCGGTCCGCCGCCAACCCGATGCGCCGGCGATAGAAGGGGCGGGAGTCCGACCCGACATCGAAGGCGAAGAACTCCTGCCCCTCCAGGAAGAACTCCCGCTTCTCCGGAAAGAAGAGGGAGAAACGGGAAAGGTTCACCTCTTCCCGGTCCGACTCCACCTGGGCAAAGTCCGGGTTCACCGTGAAGTTGACCCGCCAGGCCGGCGAGGGCAGGTAGTGCACGTCGAGGCCGATGTGGCTGACGGAGCTTCGATCCTCACCTTCCTCCCACTCCACCCCTCCCAGGGCGTGGGGCCGCACGTCCACCAGCCTCACCGACCCCAGCTCGCTGAGGCCCGTGAGCCTTCCAGCGCGGCTCACCTGCTCCAGGTCGAAGTCCCGGGACCACCCCTGCCAAAGGACCTGCTCACGCTTCCGCCGGATGTTCCGCTCGAAGTTGATCCCCCACCCGTCCTGGGGCCGTGGGCCAAAGCGGAGGGTAGAGAAGGGGATCCGGATCTCAGCGAACCATCCGTCCTCCGTCACCTGTGTCTTCACCTCCCAGACCCCGTCCCAGTCCCGGTTGGTGGAGCCGCCATTTTCGGCGATGAGGGCGTCGGCCATCGCACCATTGGGGTTGGTGACGAAGAGGTACCCGTTTCGCCCATCGTCGAAGGGATCCAGGACCAGTTCGAAGCAATCGTCCCCGCTCCAGGAGAAGTCCCGGGCCATCTCGTTGGCGAAGATCCGGTTCGGCTCCCGGTCGTACCCCCAGAATCCCACGTAGAGAGCGTCCGAATCGAAGAGAACCGCCACCTCGGTACGTTCTGAAACCGGCTCACCGAAATTCATCTCCCGCTGGGTGAAATTCGAGATGTGCTGGGCTCGGGCCCAGACGTCCTCCGTCAACCTGCCGTCGATGACCAGCGGCTCGGTGATGCGAAGGGCTTGGAGGGCTGAGGGCTCACTGGTCTGGGCATGCCCGGCGTCGGGGGGAGCCAGGAACACTGCCAGAAATCCGACTAGGAATGTGGCCAACAAGCCTGTGGAAAAGGCCATGGGCGCTGCGCCAGGGGCGGGGAACAGGCGAAGGCGGCAGACCATGTTCGACGACTCCTGAGTCACGGGGCAGAGGAATTAGCCTGCTCCCGTCTCGGGGCGGGAGCAAATTCGAAGTTGGACGTCGGTGCTATTGAAGCGCAAGAAAGGGCGAAATACCATACCAGAAGCCAGAATCGGAATCGTGCCAGGGCCTCCTTCATGATCCGAACCGGTAGCCGGCCCCCCCGGTGAGTGTGGATCGGACACAGTTCTCCACTTAGTAGAACCACACGCGCGTCTCGTGAGGCACCAGGCGGAGGAGGTAATAGTTGTCAGTGTCCGTGAACCGTAGGAAACGGATTGAATTGGGGCCCCCGCTTTCGCTTCCAAGACCGCCAGGGATTCGTGTTCCCCTCCTCTGGTCTCATTCAGCAGGGAGTTGACGGAAGGGGTTGGCCAGAGAGAAAGCCCAGGGGGCTGGTCGTGGGAAGGAGCCGGGAGAAGTGCCAAAGGAGAGCGCGCGTTAGGAGAGGGTGAACAAAATGAGAACGGGGCCTTCCTACGAAGCTCGCCCGTGGGAAAGGTGCGCCCCCCAGGGTGGATCTCATCCCCAGAGGGCTGACGCCATGGTGCACAGTCTGGTGCTTCTTAACCGACCCTTCCCACCAACCTGGCGTCCAAGGCCTTCAAGTAGTCCCTTACGATTCGCCCGGACCGGCCGAAGTCGATTTCCGAGTCTTCCGAGACGGATTCGGCGTTGGCATCCACCCGGACGGCACCTTCCCGAACCTCACGCACGACCACAAGAAGGACGTGACCTTTCAAATCCCAGATGCTGGCACCGGCCCTGGCTCGGATCCGTCCGTGTTCCTTCTCGGTCTCCACGAGGGCCAAGCCGGAATCGTCCACCGAAGCCAAGGCCTCTTCCCAGACCACTGCGACATCGGCTCGATACGATCTGGATCGCTCGGCCTCCGGCATATTGTAAGTGTGAGCGCACCCTGTGATACCTCCGGAATAGAGGAGGGTCAGGCCGGCAAGCATGGCCTTGTTCATGGTTTTCTCCCTTCGACCAAGGGGATACCGCCAGATTGGAGACTTCTGGAGACAAGAAGCGCAACCTCCATGCCAACGTCGTTTGGTCAGGAAACCCTTGGTTTCCCGGGCATTCCGGAAACACGGCCCTTCCGGCGAAGACGGACGAGGTCCCGTGAAGAGGACAGGGTTTGTCTTGGTGGAGGGACACCTGCCAACCAAAGCCCGGGCGCCCCGTTCAACGAAACTCACACTGCGTATGTCCTCATTGCGGCCCCTCGGAGACGAGTTCGGAGCCTCCCCAGCGGATCTCTCGCTCTGGCTCAGCTTCTCATTGGCTCCTATTCTCTCCAGGCAAACCCGAACCCGTAATAAGGAAGCGCGGCCAATGAGGATCTGCAGTTCAAAAGGCATGGCGGGGCTGGCGTTGTTTTTGGCTTTGGTACTGTTGTCGCCGGGACCCGGCCAGGGACAGACAGCCTCCTACCTGAATCATGACGGACTCACCCGTGAGCTCCGTTCCATGGTCAACAGCTCGAACCTCGCCACCATGGAATCGCTCGGCACCACCCTTCAGGGCCGGGAGATCTGGATGGTGACGGTGGGGAACTCCTCCGGTGCCCCTTTGGCGGGAAGACCCGGAATCCTGGTGGTGGGCAACCTGGAGGGGGACCACCTGGTGGGAAGCCAGTTGGCCCTCGAGGCAATCCGCTACCTCATCGCGAACGCCCGGGAGGAAGCCGTCCAGGCTTCCCTCAATGACCACGTGTTTTACTTCTTTCCCCGGCTCAATCCCGATGGCGCGGAAGCCATGTTCGCACGGGTCAAGTGGGACAGGAAGACGAACACCCGGCCCTTCGACGACGACAACGACGGCCGCATCGACGAGGATGGGCCGGAGGACCTGAATGGTGACGGGTACATCACCGTCATGCGGGAAGCCGATCCGTCGGGGGCCTACATGATCGACCCGGACAACGAAAGGCTCATGAAGAGGGCCGACCCCACAAAAGGCGAAACGGGGGCCTTCACCCTCTACTGGGAAGGGACCGACGAAGACGGGGACGGATTTATCAACGAAGATGGCCCCGGAGGCGTGGATCTGAACCGCAACTTCCAGCATGAGTACCCCTACTGGCAGGCCGATGCAGGCCTTCACATGGTGAGTGAGGTGGAGAGCCGCGCCCTCATGGACTTCACCATTTCCCATCGGAACATCGACGCTATCCTCACGTTCGGTGAGACCGACAACCTGGTAACGCCTCCGGATTCCCGGGGTGGATTGGCAGCGGCCAAAGTCCCGGATCTTCCAATCTTCGCTGACGCATCCAATGCCGACGTTCTCAGCGTCGGTGTGTTCGCGGCCGGCGGAGGTGGGGGTGGAAGAGGTGGCGGCCGGGGCGGTGGTGGCGGAGGAATCTACCTCCGAGGCGCACAGGTGGGTGCGAACAACGACCCGAGTTCAGGGACCCGGCCCTCGACAACCGTGGCCACCCAGGACCTCGTGTACTTTACCGCGGCCTCCGACGCCTACAAAAGGATCACGGGGATCGAGAACGTCCCGGTGCATCGAACTCCGGAAGGGGCTTTCTTCCAGTACGGGTACTTCCAGTACGGCGTCCTCTCGTTCAGCACGCTTGGCTGGGGAGTTCCTGCCGGCGAGGCGGGGGGAGGAGAGCGGACCCGGCCAACCACCGAGCCG
>JBDRDQ010000448.1:0-3390 GCA_043820695.1 Gemmatimonadota bacterium
CTCCGGTCCAGGTCCACCACCAGTTGAGGAATCCCGGCCGTTTGCTCGACCTGCAGGTCCGCCACGCCCTCGACCTCCTCCATGATGTGCCGGATCTCTTCGATGGCGTGATTGAGGATGTCCCAATCGTTGCCGAAGACCTTGATGGCCAGCTCACCTCCGGTCCCCGTAAGCATCTCCGCGATTTTGTTGCCAATGGGTTGCTCGAAGAGGTAGGTGATGCCAGGAATCCGAGCCAGTTCCTGACGCATGGCGTCCGTGAGTTCCTCGAAGTCATTCTCCCTTTCCTCCCTGGGAACGAGGAGGAGGTTGTAGTGGCTGTGATTGACCGGATGAACGTGCTCGCTCCCTTCCGCAGACCCTGTGGTTCGGACCACCGAGGCCACTTCGGGGAAGGACATGAAGATCTCTTCAACTTGTCTACCGACACGGGCCGCCTCCTCCAACGACGTTTCGGGCAACATCACGGTGGAGGCCATGATGGAGCCCTCGTCCATGGGCGGAACGAACTCCTTGCCCAGGAGTCGGTAGATTCCCGCGGCGGCGAGGGAGAGGACCACGCAAGAGACCACAACGGCCCGCTGGCGTTCCAGTGCGTACCTCAGGGCCGCCTCATATTTCTCGGAAAGGAACCCGATAATGGTGTCCCTGCCCTTCTTCTGGCCATCCACCTTGAGGTACATGGAGCACAGCAAAGGCTGCAGGGTGAGGTTGAGGATGAGGGCACCAAAAAGGGCGGCTGCAACGGCGATGGCCGTGGGTTTGAACATGGCGCCCTCGATGCCCTGGAGGCTCAAGAGGGGCAAGAAGACGAGGATGATGATGAGACTCGTGGCGAAGAGATGAGTCCCCACGTCTTTCGCCGCCTCAAAAGTCAGTTCCAGAGCGGACCCCTCCCCGTCTCGTTCCCTTCGAACCCGGACGATGTTCTCCACCATGATGATGGTACCGCTCGCCACCTTACCCACCCCGATGGCAAGTCCTCCCATGGACATGACGGTCAGGTCGACGCCGCTCAGCGCCAGGATAATGAGTGCGATGAAGATGGAAAGGGGGATGGTGAGGCCCGAGATCAGGGATGCCCGAACATCGCCAAGGAAGACCAGCATGACCAGGAGAATCAGGATGGCCCCCTCGACGATGGACCGATTCACGTGGCCGATGGATTTGGCGATGAGTATGGATTGGTCGTAGAACTCTTCGATGCGAATCCCGGCCGGAAGGTCCGATCGGATCTGGGCCAAAGCATCTTTCACCCTTCCAATGGCCACCAGGGTGTGCCCGCCGTACTGCTTCAGGACGGTGACGACGACGGCAACCTCGCCGTTGTAGCTGGCATCGTCTCTTCTGAACTTTCCACCTACGCGGACCTCTGCGACATCTCCCACAAACCCGGGAATGTTGTTACGGGAGGCGATGACCGTATTGATGATGTCTTCAATGCTATCTATTCGGCCAAGTCCCTTGATGAGCTCCTCCTGAGCTCCCCGGGCCAGAATTCCGCCTGAGAAGTTCCGATTGCTCTTCTCGATTGCTTCTCTGACATCGTTAATGGTGATGTCGTAGTGCTTGAGCATCTCGGGTTTGAGGAATACCTGAAACTGCTTGACGAACCCTCCGAAGTTGATGACGAAGGAGATGCCCGGAACGCCCTGCAGCCGATAGCGGATGGTCCAGTCCGCGATAGACCTGAGCTCCAGGGGGTCATCGGTCTCGCCCAACACAGCGAACTCGAATACCTCCCCCATCCTCGACGAAACCGCACCCAGGTGAGGACCTTCGGTGCCCTGGGGAAGACTTCCGGAGACGATTTCCAGGTTGCTGGATACGATCTGCCGGGCCAGGTAGATGTCGGTGCCCCAAGAGAACTCCACCGTGACGACAGAGCCGCCGGTAGCCGACTCAGACCGGACCCGGGCGACATGGGGGGCCCCGTTCAGGAGGCTCTCCAAGGGAAAGGAGATGAGCCGCTCTACGTCCTCGGCGGCCATGCCCTCGTTCTCGGTGACGATGGTCACCACGGGGGGGCTGAGGTCCGGATAAATGTCCTTCGGCATTCTCACCGCAGCGAAGATCCCGATGATGGACGCCAGGACGACGAGGAAGACCGTCAGCAGCCGATGTTCCAGGGAATACCTGATGATTCGGTTGATCATGTTTAGGCCTCCGCCAACGATCAGTGGACGTGTCCAGCCTTCAGGACGGCTTCGTAGAGCTTGGATTTGAGCTGGAAGTTGCCGTTGGTGACCACCTGCTCACCCGCTTCCAACCCACCTGTGACCTCGATGAATCCGTTCTCCCGCGTGCCGACCGTCACATGCCGTGGTTCGAACCGATTCCCGTCGAGCCGAATGAAGACGAGGTACTCTCCCTCGTCATCCAACACGGCCTCTGAGGGCACGACCAGCGCCGTCCCGTTCTGGCTGAGTTCGATGGCCAGGGCTGCGAACATTCCGGGCTTGAGCTTGGAGTCGGTGTTGTCCACCTCGGTTCGGACCGTGATGGTCCGGGTGTCCGGGTCCAGAACGTCGCCGACATAGGTGATCACCCCCCGAAAGGAGTCCCCTGCATAGGCCGGGACCGAGACCACCACCTTCTGTCCGTTGCGGATTCGGGCGATGTCCTTCTCGTAGACATCCGCCTCCACCCAAAGCCGAGATAGATCCATGATGGTCAGAATTTCTGTGGCCTCGTCGACCATTCCACCCAGGACCATGTCGTTTTCGATGACCTTTCCGGCGATGGGGGCAAACAGGGTGATGATGGGATTCACCTGGTGGGTCTCGCTGAGGACCCCGATTTCCTCCTCGGTGAATCCCAGCACGTGAAGTTTCTTCTCCGCCGCATTGAGGCTGGCCTCTGCAACCCGGAGTCCCGCCTCAGCAGAGGAGAGATTCTTCCGGGCGCCCACTCCGCTTTCGAAGAGCTGGGATTCCCTCTCGAAGTTCACCTGGGCCAGCTCGTGATCGGCGTTGGCGCTGTAAAACGCCGACGTGGCTTCCCCCACCTCTTCGCTTTGCAATACAACCAGGGGATCACCCGGCCTCACCCAGTCGCCGGCCCGGACATGGATCTCCGCGATCCGTGCGGGGAAGGGATAGCTGATGATGGCTTGTCGATACTGGTGGGCCAGGACCCGCCCCATAGCAGAGAGGTAGGAGGCCAGAGACCGGTGTTCGGCGGCCACGGTCTGGATCCGAACCGATTCAACCTCCACGTCGGTGAGCAAAACACTCCCTGCTCCGGCCCAACCGGCTGCCGGCAAGCTTCCTTCCGGAAGATCAGCCGTCGTCAATGCGGGGGGGCTATCCTGGGAGTCCGGAGCCCCTGAAGCGCTGCCTGGAGCGGAGTCGTTGTTGCAACCCACCAGGAGTAGGATCAGGTATACTG
>JBDRDQ010000449.1:0-9904 GCA_043820695.1 Gemmatimonadota bacterium
GTCGAGGAGCCGTTCCAGAGGCTGATCCGGGACCGGCAGCTTCTGGCCCACGAGTATGATGGATTCTGGGTCCCCATGGACACAGCCAAGGACAAGAAAAGGCTGGACGACCTGAACGAGTCGGGAACGCTGACCTGGGAAGTCTGGAACCGGGGGCGATGACTCGAACGACACCATGCCCCTTCCGCCAGATTCCAAACACAAGCCCCAAGATGACCGTTACAGGAAGTCCCGTGCGCTGCAGGGCCGCGCCCACGAGGTAATTCCCGGAGGCTGCCACACATATGCGAAGGGAGACGACCAGTATCCTCTCCTGAGCCCCGGCTTCATTGCCCGGGGGAAAGGATGTCGGGTGTGGGACGTCGACGGCAACGAATTCATCGAGTACGGCATGGGGCTTCGTTCGGTTGTTCTCGGCCATGGCTTTCCCGAGGTCATCAGGGCAGTCCAGGAGGCCTTGGCCCAGGGTTCTAATTTCACCCGGCCGGCGCCGCTGGAGGTGGAATGCGCAGAAGCCCTTCTGGAGGTCGTGAAGGGCGCCGAAATGGTGAAGTTTGCCAAGAACGGATCCGATGTCACTACCGCGGCGGTGAAGCTGGCGAGGGCTCTCACAGGGCGGGATATGGTCGGAATCTGTTCCGATCATCCCTTTTTCTCCACCGACGATTGGTTCATCGGAACCACGGCCATGAACGCCGGAATCCCGCAGGCTGTCCAGAATCTCACGGTGTCCTTTCGGTATAACGATGTTGCGAGCGTTCGTTCGGTCTTTGAACGGTTCAACGGACGCATCGCGGCTCTTGTCATGGAACCGGCTACCACGGAAGAACCTACGCCCGGATTTCTGGCCGAGGTGCGCAGTATTTGCCATTCCGAGGGTGCACTACTTGTATTCGATGAAATGATCACCGGGTTCAGATGGGCGCTGGGAGGAGCGCAAGCCCTATATGGAATTGAGCCCGACCTCTCCGCCTTCGGGAAAGCGTTGGGGAACGGATTCTCTGTGTCAGCCCTCCTGGGAAAGCGGGAGATCTTGGAGACGGGAGGTCTTCGGCACAAAGGGGATCGAGTATTTCTCTTATCTACTACCCATGGAGGAGAGACGCATTCTCTGGCTGCGGCCCTAGCGACCATCCGGGTCTTCCGCGAGAAAGAGGTCATCGACGTGCTTCACCGCCAGGGCCAACGGCTCCGGACGGGCGTCGAGCAAGTGATTTACCACAGAGGCCTGGGCGGCCTCTTCCAGATCCTCGGAAGGGCCTCGAACCTGGTCTTCGCCACGATGGATCGGGACGGGGAGAGATCGCAGGCCTTCCGGACCCTCTTCCTCCAAGAACTGTTGCGGAGGGGTGTGCTTGCTCCGTCCTTCGTAGTCAGCTTCTCCCATGATGATGCCGCCATTGACCAGACGGTGGAAGCCGTGGACGGGGCTCTCGGGGTGTACGCTCGCGCGCTGGAGGATGGCGCAGAGGAGTTCCTGGTGGGAGATTCGGTGAAGCCCGTCTTCCGACGCCTCAACTGAGTTCGAGCATGTCCGAGGGAAACCCGTGAGTTCGAATCTGTCCGTGGAAACACCGGCACGTTGCCGGTTTTGCCAACATCCACTTCGCAACACCTTCGTAGACCTGGGGAAATCGCCTCTTTGCGAGAGCTACTTGAAGAGAGAAGAGCTCAACCAGATGGAGCCGTTCTTCCCTCTTCGGGTGTGGGTTTGCGAGAGTTGCCTCCTGGTGCAACTCGAGCAGTACGTGGGATCCGAGACGATCTTTCGGGACTACGCGTACTTCTCCTCCTACTCCGACAGCTGGCTGGCCCACGCACAGGCCTATGCCGACCTGGCCGTAGAGCGTTTCGAGTTGGATTCGAACAGCTATGTGGTCGAGATCGGCAGCAATGACGGGTACTTGCTCAAGAATTTCGTGGAGAGAGGGATTCCCTGTCTCGGTGTAGACCCGGCGCGAAACGTGGCGGCAGCAGCCGAGAAGAAGGGCGTGCCCACCTTGACGGAGTTCTTTGGAAGGGAGCTGGGCCAGCGCTTGGCAACGGAGGGCCCCCGGCCCAGCCTCCTCATTGGAAACAATGTCCTAGCACAGGTCCCCGACCTCAACGATTTTGTGGCTGGTGTCGCGACCCTCCTGGCTCCAGAGGGTGTGGCCACATTCGAGTTTCCGCATCTCTTGAGGTTGGTGGAGCAAACCCAGTTCGACACCATCTACCACGAACACTTCTCCTATTTCTCCCTCCTCAGCGCCAGGACGGTGTTTTCGCGCCACGGGCTGTTGGTCTTCGATGTCGATGAAATCCCCACCCATGGAGGCTCCCTCAGGATCTATGTCCGACACGCGCAGGACGGTTCGAAGCCGGTGCAGGGAAAGGTGGCCGAGTTGGTGTCCCGGGAGGAAAGGGAAGGCCTTCGGGACATGGGCTACTATGGGTCTTTTTGTGTCAAGGTGGAGGCTGTCAAGCGCAGGTTGCTCCGTTTCCTCATCGATGCCAAGGAGGAAGGGAAATCGGTGGTAGGGTATGGGGCGCCAGGGAAAGGAAATACCCTCCTGAACTATTGTGGAATCCGAACCGATCTCCTTGCGTACACCGTCGATCGAAACCCCTTCAAGCAGGGGATGTTTACGCCGGGGACGCATATTCCGATCTTTCACCCCGACCATGTCGGGAAGACCCGTCCCGACTATCTGCTGATATTGCCATGGAACCTCAAGGAGGAGATCATGAACCAGATGGCGCATATTAGGGATTGGGGAGCTCGGTTCGTGATTCCCGTCCCGGACACCGAGGTGTTCGAATAGTGGGGACGAATTGGAGGCACGACTTCAAGGAGGGCAAAGGCCGTGCAGTTCTTTGAGACACCTCTTCGGGGAGCCTGGGTGATCGAGCCAACGCGGATGGAGGACGAGCGGGGCTGGTTCGCGAGGCTTCGCTGCGAGGAGGAGTTCGCCCGGCTCGGGCTGGAGGGCCATTTCGTCCAATCCTCCCTCTCCGTCAGCCGGCGGCGGGGGGTGTTGCGGGGATTGCACTTCCAGGTGGCCCCTCGGGAGGAAGTCAAACTCGTGCGGTGCGTGCGAGGCTCGATTCATGACGTCATTGTCGACTTGCGCTCTGAATCGTCTACCTTAGCCCACTACTTCTCAGCGTTACTTTCGGACGAGAACCACAAGGCTGTCTACGTTCCGCGGGGTTTCGCCCACGGTTTTCAGGCCCTCGAAGACAATACCGAGGTGCTTTACGAGATATCGGAGTTCTACTCACCGGAGCACGCCCGGGGCTTTCGCTGGAATGATCCGGCGTTTGGGATCGTGTGGCCCATCGGGTCTCCCATCCTCCACGGCCGGGATCGGGAGTACGCTGACTTCTCCCGGAGTGCCCTCACATGACGGGCGGTCGCCTACCGGCTGGCACTGGATCTGAGATCTATGCCTTGATGCGGAGGCTCCATCCAATATGCCGGAGCATCACTGGGGACGGCCTGCGTGAGACCCTGGGCATCCTTGGGGAGCTGGTCCCCCTTCAGGTGAAAGAGGTGCCGTCCGGCACTCGGGTCTTCGACTGGGAGGTCCCCAAGGAGTGGAACATCCGGGGAGCTTTCATCAAGAACGAAGAGGGCGAGCGAGTGGTGGATTTTTCCAGCTCGAACCTGCACGTAGTGGGGTACTCGACTCCAGTTAGGGCACGTCTGAGCCTAGAGGAGTTGCGGCCCCACCTCCACTCCCTCCCAGAGGACCCGGATTGGATTCCTTACAGGACCAGTTATTACAGGGAAACCTGGGGATTCTGTCTCACCCAGCGAGTCCTTGACGGCATGGAGTCTGGAGTCTATGAGGTCGAGATCGACTCCAGCCTCGAAGACGGCTCGTTGAGCTATGGGGAGCTCCTGATCCCAGGGGAGGAGGAGGCCGAGGTTCTGATCTCGACCCATGCCTGCCACCCCTCCCTCTGCAACGATAACCTCTCGGGGGTCGCCGTAGCGGCCTTCCTTGCGGACCGACTCCGGGCCAACCCAACCAGGCTGTCCTATCGGTTCTTGTTTCTTCCGGGAACCATTGGTGCAATCGCTTGGCTTGCCCTGAACGAGGCACACACGTCGAGGATCCGACATGGCCTGGTGTTGTCCTGTTTGGGAGACCCGGGAAAGTTCACCTACAAGAGAAGTCGGCGAGGGGACGCAGCGGTGGACAGCGCAGCTGCACATGTCCTGGCTCATTCGGGCTGGGACTTCAATATCCGGAATTTTTCCCCCTACGGTTATGATGAGCGCCAGTATTGCAGCCCCGGGTTCAACCTGCCCGTGGGTTCCCTTACCCGTACGCCATGGGGCGAGTTCAGGGAGTACCATACCTCGGCCGACGATCTGACCTTCGTGAGGCCGGAAGCGCTGGAGGAGTCGCTCAGGGTCTGCTTGGGCATCGTAGAGGTTCTTGAGCATGACCTCCCGTTCTTGAACACGAACCAGAGGTGTGAGCCGCGCCTGTCGGCTCGTGGTCTCTGGAGAGAAGCGGATGGAAATAAAGGGCCCGGCGACACGAACCTCGCGGTGCTTTGGGTCCTGAATCTGTCTGATGGAGAGCACACTCTTCTTGAGATCGCCGAAAAGTCCGGGATGCGGTTCGAGACAATCAGAGAAGCTGCTGGGCAGTTGAGGGAAGCGGGTCTTCTACGGCTCCTGGGGGAGATCCGTGGCCAGGGAAATGCTCGTGTCCCATGACCTCTCTGCTCTCAGGCTGGTCGATTTGGAGATCGCCGACGAGTCCCGATTAAACCTCCTGTGGATTGAGGGCTTCATCAAGGGCGGGTCTGCTCTGGAGATCTCCGTTCCGGGCCTTCCTCTCCGGCCTGCTCTTGAAGCCCTTTTTGACAAGGTAACCCACATCCCGGCTTCCTCGGAGAACGTGTCTGGTCGGGCTTGCCGGATTCCGGCTCCGAACCAGACCTTCGACCTCGTAACCCTCTACGGTCGTAGACCGTCTCTCCCGACTTTGCGCGAGATTCTTCGAGTGCTTAGACCCTCCGGGGTGCTCTACCTGGCGGTTCGGAATCGGTGGTGGTATGGCCGCGTTCGGGTGGCGAATCCACACCCAGGTTCCAGAGGACTGTTTGGGGGTCCGCGGCTGGTCAGGACGGTCCGGGCCGTAGGATTCTCGGTAGTCCGTCAATATTACCTGGACCCGTCCCTGGCTACTCCTCGCGATTTCATCCCAGCCCATCGCCCTTCTCTTGCGACTCGTGAATTGACGCTCCGGAAGGAAGGAGAAACCGGGCCGATGCGGCGCGCTTTCGTTCAACTGGGGCTCTTTGGATTTCTCTACCCCGGGAGGCTGATCCTTGCCCGGGTTTGAAACAGGGAGAGCGTCTCTGCTGGGCCAGTTGGATGAGGAGTTGGGTGGAGGCCCCCGCTCGTGGACCGATCTTATCGTGGTGAGGAACGTTGGACCCGTCCTGTCGGCCCGGCCGCTGTCAGGAGACGGGGTTTCGACTCGAGGGTTCAACGCAATCTTGCTGAGTCCGAGGGGTACCCCGAGCCACTACTTGAAGGTCAGGTCGGCGGGGAACGAAGCCTTCTTGAGGGAGGCCACGGTCCACACCGCCCTCGGCAGGCATCCGGACGCACGATCGATGGTCACCCGGGCCCGCACCTTCCTCCATGGCCCCATGAGAATCCTGGCTTCTGAATTTCTCCATGGGGACCGGATGGACGTGGTCCTGGCGAAAGGAAAGGGGAAAGGGGTTTGGAGCGAAACGGTAGGGAAAGTCATAGCCGCCTCACAGCCTTTTTGGGGGGCATTGGGCCAGGTGCTGGAAAAGAGCGGAGAGATTCCGGCGGGAAGTGCGACCCTGGGGGAGGCTACCCGCGAGTTCGCCACCCTCCGGGAATCCGGCCTGAGCGATGGAACGGTGAGAACGCTGAGTGATCGGTTGAGAGAGGTGTGGCTGCCCCCAGTTCCCCAGCACGGAGATTTTTGGCCCAGGAACCTGTTTCGGGTGGGGGAAGGCTGGCGGATTCTCGACTTCGAGACCTGTGGCTCGGTCGACCTCCCCCTTTTCGACATCTTTCACCTGATCCGCGGCTCCGTGTACGCTGCCGGTGGAGGAGGGGCCGGGACCTGGCTCGAATCGTGGGCCGCAGTTGGGCGTGAGGCAGATGCCTTACGGGAGTCGGTAAAGCCTCACGCCGACGGCTTGGACCAAGACCAAATCGAAGCCGCCCTGGTGGGGTACCTGACACTCTTTTCGGCCCGGCTTATTCGGCGTGGCAACCCGAGGAACCGAACCGCTCCTTGGATTTGGGAACTGGAGAGGCTGCCCGAGATCCTGGGAAAGCCATTGGTCTCGCAGGCCGTTCGGGGCTTGTCCGCCCAGGGGCCGTTGTGATGCCCCACCGTTGGTGCTGAGTCTGCCTGCCATGACCTCCCGCAATGAGCTTGTGATCCCTGGAGAAGAACCCGAAGTTGTAAGGGTGAAGACTACACCACCGGAAGCCCTTCTCCTGGGTTCGGGCGTAACCGTGCTGGGAGCCCTTCGGTGCCTGGCGGGGGTAGGTATTTCCGCTCGTGTGGTATCGGAGGAGCCTTTTCCCTACCGGCGGAGTCGGTGGTATCGCCCGGCTCCGCCCTTCGTCGTAGGCGGCCTCCCGGAATATCTCCACTCCCTTTCCGCGGACGTCGCGGTGCTCATCCCATGCTCGGACAGGTGGGTGGGGGAGGTGGCGGGTCTCCCGCAGGAGTTGAAGGACCGTTTCCCTTCTTCGGTTCCCCCTCTGGCCGCGATAAATCGGTTACTGGACAAGGGCCTGTTCTCGCAGCTCCTCGAGGACGAAGGGGTTCCCCATCCGCGCACCTTCGTCGTGGACGGGGCTTCCGACGTGGGGCAGTTCGACCGGCTCGACCGCTTCTTCGTCAAACCCCGCAACTCCCAGCTCTTCCAACAGCATTTCGGAGTGAAGGCATTCTTTCCGGACTCGGCTGAGGGCCTCGCCGAGAAGCTGGAACTTGCGCGGAGGGCTGACCTGGAGGTCATGCTCCAGGAATATGTGCCCGGGCCTGCTTCCAACCACTACTTCGTGGACGGGTTCATGGACGCCGAGGGCCAGATCCGAGCCATATTCGCCCGCCGGCGTCTCCGGATGCACCCTCCGCATTTTGGGAACAGCAGCTACATGGTGAGCATTCCCGTTGCGCAGGCCCAGCAGGCGGTGGACAACCTGACGCGTCTGCTCAGGGCGGCCAGGTACCGAGGGATCTTCAGCGCGGAGTTCAAGAAAGACCAGCGTGACGAGGTCTTCAAGATCCTGGAAATCAATGCCCGCCCCTGGTGGTTCGTGGAGTTCGCGGCGAACTGCGGGGTGAACGTCGTTGAGATGGCCCACCGGGATGCCCTCGGCCACCCGGTGGATGAGGTTCGGGAGTACCGAGTTGGGAAGTACTTCATTCACCCGTACTACGACATTTCTGCCTGCCTCCGGGAGTCGCCCAGCCGGGCACGGGGCCTGATCACCTTCCTTAGGTCTCTGCCCGGGGCGGACCGGCCGGTGCTGCGCTGGGACGACCCTCTGCCGGCCCTGAGCGAATTCTCGGCGCTGACGAGGGGTTTCGTGAGGCGGAGACTCCGGGGAGCCTCCAGTCCGTGACCGTGTCGAGCGGCCAGTCCCTCACCGCCGCGCTTGAAACACTCGGCGTCCGCTGCGTCTTCGGCCTCCCCGGCACCCAGAACGTAGCCCTCTTCGAGGCCCTGCGGGGAAGCTCCATTCGGACCGTTCTGGCCACCAGTGAGCTGGCTGCGTCCTTCATGGCCGTGGGGTACGCCCGTGCCTCGGGAAATCCAGCTGTTCTGGTCACTATCCCGGGGCCGGGATTCACCTACGCCCTTCCAGGCCTGGCCGAAGCCCGGTTGGACTCGGTACCGCTCCTGCACCTTGTGGTTCACCAGCCGCTGACCCCGGAGCGACGTTTCCGACACCAGGAGATTCCACAACTGGAGATGGTCCGGCCCCTGGTGAAGGAGGTACTTGAGGTCGGTGCGGTGGGAGAGCTTCCGAACCTCCTTTCCCATGCCTTTCGCCAGACGCTCGCTGGGGAGCCGGGTCCGGTCTTGGTATGGATCGCGGCCCAAGCCCTCGATGGCATGAATGGGGCGCCCGGCGCAGCAGCTCCGCCCGAGCCCCACGTTGCCGAGTCCTCTCCGGTCCAGAGGCGAGCCATCGAAGACCTCGTTCGTCGGTTTTCCGGGGCCCGGCGGCCGATCCTCTTTCTCGGATTGGGCAGTGTCGGAGTTTCCGGACAGGTCGGGCAGCTGGTAGACCGGGTGATCACTCCCTTCTTCACGACCCCCTCGGGTCGGGGCGTCCTCCCGGAAGATCATTCCCTTTGCCTGTCCTTCGATTTTGATCGGGGTGGTTTGGAGTCGTTGAATGAACTCTTGGATTCCTCCGACCTCATTCTCGCGTTGGGGTGCAAACTGAGCCACAACGGGACAGGGGGCTTCAAGCTGAGGCTGGGCGAGAAAAAACTGGTGCAGGTGAACACGGATTCGGCGGCTTTGGGGGCCAATTATTCTGCCTCGGCTCTTCTTCAGGATAGGGTTGAGATGGTGGTCCCCGCTCTCCTTGAGGCCCTCGGGACTGGCGGGGCCGCTTCCGAATGGACTCTCGGGGAGATAGCAGAGTGGCGGGCTCGCATCGCCTCGGCCGACCCCGGCTATCCTCACGAACCGGCCGCCCGAGGGATGCCTTCCGGCACCGTAAAAGAGGTCATTGAGGTCCTGCGGGAGGAGCTCCCTCGGGACGCCATCGTCGTCACCGACTCGGGCCTACATCAGGTGCTGGTTCGACGGCACTTCCCGGTGATGGCACCTCGCGGCCTTATCATGCCCACGGATTTTCAGTCCATGGGCTTCGGGTTGCCCGCCGCCATTGGCGCAAGCCTGGCGGCGCCCGAGCGCCAGGTGGTGGCCGTAATTGGGGACGGCGGCCTCGCTATGTCAGGGATGGAGCTGTTGACCCTGGCTCGCGAAATGATCCCCGTGACCGTTTTTGTGTTCAATGATGGCTACCTGAATCTCATCCGGCTGCAGCAGGAGAGGGACTACGGTCACTCTCACTGCGTTCGACTTCACAACCCCGATATGGAAGTGCTTTCAGAGGCAATGGGTGTGGGTTTCTTCAGGTTGGACGAAGACGTCAGGGCGAGAATACGTGACGCTTTAAGCCTTGGCGGCCCAGCCCTGGTGGAGGTCCCCCTAGGGGATTCCCCTGGAATGCGATCGGTGCGAAGAAAAGCAGCCACGAAGGCTGCTGTCAGATCGATCCTGGGGGAGGGAAGAGTGGGCCACCTGAAGGGGGTGTTGGACCGCCTTAGGGGTTAACCCGCGGGGAGAGCCAGATCGAGGCTGGGTGCCAGAACCCGGGCAGCCCCCACAGCTAACTGCATTGCAGAATCCTCGTCCATCGCTCCCAACGGCACCACGATCCGCACCAGGGCTTCATCGCTTCTTCTCCTGAAGGCGGCATCCCTGAGAAGGTTCAGCTTCACCTTGTATTCGTCGTAAGCGATTCGGCCCCGGCCCTGATACCAGTACAACACCAGCGCGCGCTCATTCTCATTTTGAAGAAGGTACCGGTTGACGGTTACCGGACCGCGGTTCAACTCAAGGGTAAGGGGCTCACTCGACAAGGCTTCCCAACCCGCTCCGGGAAGACAGTTTTTCGGAGAGTGGATGGTGTTCCCCCGGGTTTGAGATTCATAAAAACCCACGTAAACGCTAAACATCGGGGCCACGGCATCGGTCGCTTCAAGGCCTGCTGGGGCAGCCCCTTCATAGACTCGAAACAGGTAGTTTGAGAACCCCGCCACTTCGGCCTCGGCATCGGACACACCGAGGTCCATACCCATGTACCCGT
>JBDRDQ010000450.1:0-2888 GCA_043820695.1 Gemmatimonadota bacterium
GGCGGCCAGTACGGGTTGGGGCCGTACTCCCCTGGGTTGCCGTCGGTGTGCTTTCACTGGCGTTGGTCGGAATCGGGATGGGGTTCGGCCCCGGTGGAAAGAGCCACCATCCGGACCCCAGACCGGGCATCACTGGCGGAACCGTTGTGTCGGCCGCCCGTTATGCCGACTATCCCCGGGTGAACGCCGTTTACGCTCAAGCTGCCGAGGTCGCTGCAGTCCTGGACGGACTTTACTGCTATTGCGATTGCTCCAATCACTCCGGCCACCGGTCTCTCCTGACCTGCTTCGAGAGTGACCATGGTGCCGCCTGTGACGTGTGCATGACCGAGGCCTCTGTCGCCCACCAGATGACACAGGACGGACGCTCCCTGGATGACATCCGAGCAGCCATCGATGAGTTCTATGGAGGTTGACCGACGGGTACCGGCGCCAATCCACATTTCTCGGAGGTCTTCGGCGGCGGCCGTCCTCCTTCCTGGTTTGTTCTTCGGCCTGGGTCTATCTGCTGCCTGTGATGTTACCCTGGATTACCTTCGCCGGGATCTCCAGGAGCAAAGATTGGAGGAGATCGGGCTCTCGAATGTGGATCCCTCCGGCCAGACGTCGTCTGCTGGGGTGAGCATTTTACGGGATCTCGACATCCGACCCTTGAACACAAGAAGGATCGGTTCCGATACCACGTCCCGGGGCTTCCACCGCTACGTCCACAGGTGCGGAACCTGTCACTCCGCTCCGGACCCTTCTCTGAGGACCGCGTCACAATGGAAGTACGTTTTCCCGCGTATGGAGAAGCATTTGGGGGAGACGGGGCTGATCCCTCTCGGCCCCATGGATCGAACCCTGATCCTGGAGTTCCTGGGGAGGCATGCGGCGGCCAAGTAGGGAGGGCGGCAACGGCGGCCGCCTCGGCCCGCCGATGCGAGTGTGACACAAACCCCGAGGAGTTCAGGGGAGAGGGTGGTTGGGAAGCGAGGTGAGCCTGTTGCCGGGTACGCTCTCCAAAGGGAACTTCCGGGCTTGGGAGGCGGCTGGGTACGACGTTATTCGGACGCCGGATTCCTCCTGACCTTGAGAGCCCGCTCGCCAACCCAGAAATTAGCCCGGCTCGCCATCCGCTCTATCTGGAGGCCTCATGGCCGGGGCCACGGGCAAGCCGGTTCCTTCTTCCTATGGCATTCCCAGGTGTCCGCGTAGGCTTCAATGCGCCTGTGGGGTTCTCCCCTGGCGATGCCTTCAGCCTGGTCGATGATTGCGTCAATAGGTCGGACCACTCTCCCCGCCAACCACCAAGCCCCGACAATGGTGTTGGCAGCGATGGTGGCCAGGATGGCCAGCAGGAGAAGTCCCGCACTCCTGAGCATCCGGTGTCAGGCTGAAAACAAGATGAGCACCTCCCCGTCTTCACACCAGCCGGTGGGACCGCGTCCATCATCGGCCATCCGGAAAGCCGCTCACTCCTCGGGTTAGTGACTTCCCAGGAGGCACCCCGACGAACAGACCCGGCCCGCGGGACCCCCTCAGGACCTCTGGGGCGGCGCAAACCCGTCGGGCATTGCCCTGAGGAGAATCCACTCTCGGAAGAAGGGATCGTCAATGCCGAGTTCCCCGCCCTCTGTCAGGTGTCGTTTGTCTTGGAGGGCAAGGATCGCCCTCCGCACAGTACCGGCCGTTGGCAGGCCGTGGCGCCGGGCTGCGTCCTGGGAATAGAGGTGCTCCTCACCCACAGCCACCGCCCTGAGGACGGCCTGCTGGGACCGAGCTAGCCCTGCCCACACCGTCTCGAAGCGGTCGGCGTCTTCCAGCACAGACACACGAAGGGCCCCAGTCACGTCCTCCCGGGACACTCTGCCCCGGCCCTGGCCGAAGGAGAAGACCGAACGGGCGAGTTGGAGGCAGTCCTGAGTCCTGGGACCCATTCGGGAGATGATCGAATTGCCAACCCCGGGCTCCGTCCGGACGCCGGCGGAGTTCATCCGATCTTCAAGCCAGGTGGCCAGGTGCTCCGGGTCGATCCGGCGCATGTTCAACGGCTCAAAAAACCGGTGAAAGGCTCCCTCCTCCGAGAGCATCTCTTCGATCAGCGATCTCCTTGAGCTCGCGCAGATGAAGCTCAGGTGATGGGCTTCCTGCATGAGCTCACGAAGGACCCACCCACCCCCCTCCACCAGCCCGGCAATTTGCTGGAACTCGTCCAGGACCAGGGCGAGGCGGACGTTCCGCTCCTGTGCCAGCCTATCCAGAACCCGGATGGCCCGGCCCAGCTCTTCCTTCCCGTGCTCGGGGTTGGTGGGCCGGGGTTCGAGCCCAAGGCTCAGCACGGGATTGCCGGACGCATCGCTCTTGAGCTCTACCTGGATCGAGGCTCGCACCAGGCGTGCTTGAAGGTCGTCCCGCCAGATCCAGGAGTAGGGCACCGATGAGATCAGGCGACGGGCGATCTCGGCGAAGTTGGACACGGTGGCCACGTCCACCCAGAGAACGATTCCATCCTTCTGCTCGAACCGCTCCGCGGCGTGGCGGATGGCCGAGCTCTTTCCGTGCCGGCGCTCGCCGTACACCAGGAGCCGGCTCGGGTCCCGCATAGAGCGGAGAATTTTCTTCACCTCGTCCGCTCGATCGGTGAAGAACTCTCCGGTGACGTGCTCGCCTACGCGAAATGGGATGGGCATGGGTCGGCGCCAGAAAGGAGAATCCAGATATTGCTAATATGCATAATGCAAAATAGCATAATGCCGGTTTTCAACCAATTTCCCTGATTCGGTGGGGCGGGTCAAGGATTGGATGGGCCTGGAAAAGAGGGGGGGTTGGCTGGACATCGCGACCTTCGTTCCGAGGTGCTTACTTGCCCAGGGTAAGCTCAGTTCGATGGCCGCTGGCCGACGGCC
>JBDRDQ010000451.1:0-2370 GCA_043820695.1 Gemmatimonadota bacterium
CCGACCTCTTCCGGGCCTTGAACCGCCTCCCGGGCATCGCCACCCACGACCTGTCCGCCAAGCTGAGGATCCGTGGGGCGCCCGACGACCAGGTGCTGACCCTCCTGGACGGCCTCGAGCTCTACGAGCCGTACCACATGAAGTACTGGGACGGCAGCCTGAGCGTGGTGGACCCCGACGCCGTGGGGAGCGTCGATCTGCTCACCGGAGGCTTCTCGGCGGAATATGGGGACCGCCTGACGGGCGTGATGTCCATGCGCAGCGCCACGCCCGGCCCGGAGGTCCGGACCGCCGTGGGGGTGAGCGCCACCAACGCCAGCCTCTTCAGCTCCGGGGGCTTCGGCGGGGACCGGGGGCGCTGGCTGGTCATGGCCCGCAGGGGGTTCCTGGAGTACGCCTTCGCCGTCACGGGCCTCGACAACGGAGGCGAGCTGGAGCCCACCTACTGGGACGTTTTCGCCAAGACCAGCTTCCAGCTGGCCGCGGGGCACCTCCTCACGGCCCACGTCCTCCAGACCGGCGAGACGCTCCACGCGGTGGAAGAAGACGGCACCCTCATCGACGGGAGGTACGGGAGCAGCTACGGCTGGCTGACCTGGAATGCCGCCCTGGGACCCGCCTTGTCCGCGGAGACCATGGTGTCGGCGGGCGCCCTCATGGGGGACCGCAAGGGGGAGGACGACGGGGGCGACGGCCAACACCTCTCCGTCAGGGATCAGCGGACGATGAGCTTCCGGGGGCTGTCCCAGAACTGGAGCTGGCAGCCCGCCGATGCCCTTCTGATCCGCTGGGGAGGATCTCTCAAGTGGCAAGAGGTGGAGTACAGCTACTACCGGCGCGGTACCGACTGGCGGCCGAACCTGAGGTACGCCACCGCCTACCCCTGGAGCCTGGAGCTGGACCGGCTGGCTCTGACGGCGGAGCCCTCGGGCTTCGAGGGATCCCTATTCCTGACGGGGCGGGCCCGCCTCGCGGAGTCCCTCACCACGGAGGTGGGTCTCCGCTATGACGACATCGGGTACACCGGCGACCGGGTCCTTTCCCCCAGGGTGGGGCTGGCCTGGGAGATGGGATCCGGGACCACGCTTCGGGCAGCCTGGGGTCACTACTACCAGTCCCAGGGTCTCCAGGAGCTCGCCCCGGCCGATGCGGACACCACCTTCCACGGCGCGGCGCGAGGAGAGCACCGCGTCCTGGGTCTGGAGCACCAGCGTCCCGGAGGCACGACCTTCCGGGTGGAGGCCTACCAGCGTCTGGTCCGGGACCCCCTGCCCGAATTCCGGAGCCTGGTTCCCGAGGTCGAGGGCCTGTGGGAAGAGAGCCTCTCCGAGCGGGTTCGCATCGCCCCGACACGGGGGCGAGCCCAGGGCCTGGAGCTGTCGGGGAAGGGGCCGGCGGGGGAGCGGGCAACGTGGGCCGCCAGCTACGCTCTGGCGGTGGCGGAGGACGAGGTCGAAGGGGAGTGGGTCCCCCGGCCCATGGACCAACGCCACACCCTGAACCTGGAGGTGGCGCTGCGACCCACCCCGACCTTCTCGCTGAGCTGGGCGTGGAGCTACCACTCTCCATGGCCCTACACTCTGGAATCCTTCACCAGGGTTCCGGTGGTGAACAGCGAGGGCGACGGTGTCTTCGTCGGCACGTTCGGCCCGCTCAACGCGGAGCGGATGCCCGCCTACCACCGCCTGGACGTTCGGGCCACGAAGCGCTTCGACCTGAGACGGGGATCCCTCGCCCTCTACCTGGACGTCTTCAACGCCCTGAACCGGGAGAACGCCTACTCCGTCAGGACTCATGTGTGGTGGTACCAGGGGCGGGCGGAATACGTGGACGAGATCGAGCCCCAGATGGGCGTGCTCCCCACCCTCGGCCTCCGCTGGGAGTTCTGATCATGGGCATCCTCCGGAGGGAGCGCAGAGAGAAGACACGGCGGCGGTTCCCCACGCTCGTGGAGCTCGTGCTGGCCCTGGTCCTGTCGGGGGTGTCGGCGGGGTGCCACGACGCCTTGGCCCCCATCCCCGAGCCCGGAGACATCCTGGACAGGCTCAACGAGCTCCCCGGGATCAGCGCCCGGGAGGTGCCGTCGGCCCTGGGGTTCGGCCGGGAGTTCGAGCTGGACATCGTCCAGCCCCTGGAACACGGGAATCCGAACGGGGGCACGTTCGTCCAGAGGGCGTACCTGATCCACACCCACGAGTTGGACCCCATGATCTTCGCCCCCAACGGCTACGCCACCAACTGGGGGACGAGCCAGGAGCTGGGGGTGGTCCTCCACACCAACACGCTGAACGTCACCCACCGGTTCTTCCTCGACTCGGAGCCCGATCCCATGGACTGGCGGTGGCTGGACATCCGCCAGTCCGCCGCCGA
>JBDRDQ010000452.1:0-31784 GCA_043820695.1 Gemmatimonadota bacterium
CGCCGGACGAGGCCTGGCGTTGTAGTTGGAGGCCATGGAGAAGCCGTAAGCCCCGGCGTTTCGAACCGCCAGGATCTCCCCCTTTTGGGGAAGGGGCAGGGTCCGATCCCGAGCCAGGAAATCCCCGGTCTCGCAGATGGGACCCACCACGTCCACCACCGTCTCTTCCCGGTCCTTCGTCTCCAGGACTGCCTCGATGGCGTGGAACCCCCCGTAGTGACTGGGCCGGAGGAGCTCGGTCATACCGGCATCGGTGATGACGAAAACCTTACCTCCCGACCGCTTGATGGCATGGACCCGGGTGAGAAGGATCCCCGCTTCCCCTACCAGAAACCGCCCCGGCTCCAGAATCAGCCGAAGCCCCGCGCCCTTCAGGAGGGGAAGAAGGGCTTCGGAAAGGGCCTGGATGTCCATCCCCTCGGATGGGTCGGGAATTCCGAATCCGCCTCCAAGGTCCACATATTCCAGGGAAATGCCTTCCTTTTTCAGAAGGTGGACCACCTCCAGAAGCTGCCTGAGGGCCCTCTTGTAAGGGCCTGGGTCCTCGATCTGGGAACCGATGTGGACGTCTATCCCCCGGGCCTGGAGATGGGGCCGGGTGGCTGCCCACCGGTACAACCCCACCGCCACGGGAACCGGAAGTCCAAACTTCGCCGCGGCGTGCCCCGTTCGGGTGTACTCGTGGGGAGTAGGGGCCTCGATGTCCGGGTTGATCCGAATCCCGAAGGGAGCTTTGCTTCCCCGGGCTTTCGCCAGGGCTTCCAATCGATGGAGTTCGTCCGTGGTCTCCACATTGAAGGAATAGATGCGGGCGTCCAGGCCGGCCTTCAACTCCTGGTCGGTCTTCCCTACTCCGGCGAAAACGATCCTGCCCGGTGGGACCCCTGCCCTCAGGGCCCGAAAGAGCTCCCCGCCACTGACGATATCGGCCCCGGAGCCGGCTGCCGCCAGGCGACTCAGCAGAGCCAGGTTGCCGTTGGCTTTGACCGAGTAGGCCAAGAGGGGATCGGCGGGAGAGAAGGCCTTCTCCAAGGCCTCGAACCGTCCACGGATGTAGTCCATGGAGTAGAGGAAGAGGGGTGTACCATACTCCTCCGCCAACTTCTGGACGGGAAAAGGACCACAGTGAAGACCCCTGCCTACCCTGGGAAATGCCCCTCCGGACATGACCATGGGCGGCGCCTCAGTAGGCCTTCGCCCAGACCACTTCCATCTTCGCGTCCCCGCCCCCGATACACTTCCTTGGGGGGGTCTCCGAGCGGAACTCGGACTCGGGAATCACTCGGATCGTGGCCTTGGTCTCGTTCTTCACCATTTCCTCGACGGCGGGATCCCCGCTCCATCCCGTATAGACGAAGCCCCCGGGGCCATCCATGATCTCCTTGAACTCGGCCATGTCGTTGACGCCCCGGTAGGAGTTGGCCTCTCGCCGGTCCTTGGCCGCGCGGAGAAGATTGGCCTGGAATGCTTCAAGCCGGGCCGGCATTCTGTCTACAACCTCGTTTTCCGGAAGGAATTCCTTCCGATCCTCCTCCCCGAAAGAAACCCGCCGCACCAGGACCGCCTGTCCCTTGGCCAGGTCTTTGGGCCCGATTTCAAGCCGGAAAGGCACCCCTTTTCTCTCCCACTCCCAGAACTTTGCCCCGGGCGACAGATGATCCCGGCCATCGACCTTGGTCCTGACCCCCATTTCTTCAAGGCGGGAGGCCAATTGATGGGCCTTTTCCTGCACCGCCACCCGCTCCTCTTCCTTCCGGGAGATGGGTACGATGACTACCTGAACCGGAGCCAGACGTGGAGGAACGACCACCCCGACATCGTCTCCGTGGGTCATGACCATTCCGCCCACGAGGCGTGTGCTTACCCCCCAGGAGGTGTTCCAGGCGTACTCCTCCTGGCCCGCCTCGGACTGGAACTTGAGGTCGAACTGTTTCGAGAAGTTCTGCCCAAGGAAATGGGAGGTGCCGGATTGGAGGGCCTTGTTGTCCTGCATGAGGGCCTCGCAGGCGTGGCTGTGGACCCCACCGGCGAACTTCTCCGATTCGGTCTTGAGCCCTGTCAGCGGAGGCATGGCGATCCAGTCTTCCATGAAGCGCCGGTACACGCCGAGCATCTGGAGCGCCTCTGCTTCCGCTTCCTCCGCGGTGGCATGGGCGGTATGGCCCTCCTGCCAGAGGAACTCGGAGGTACGCAGGAAAAGGCGGGTCCTCAGCTCCCACCGCATGACGTTGCACCACTGGTTCATGAGAATCGGCAGGTCCCGATAACTCTGAACCCACTTGGCGTACATGTGGTAGATGATGGTCTCGGAGGTGGGTCGGATCGCCAGATGCTCCTCCAGCTCCTTCCCCCCGGCCTGGGTCACGATGGCGAGTTCGGGAGCAAACCCTTCCACGTGCTCCTTCTCCCGCTCGATGAAGCTCATCGGAATGAGGAGCGGGAAATAGGCGTTCTCATGCCCTGTCTCCCGGAAGAGGCCGTCCAGCCCCTTCTGCATGTTTTCCCATATGCCGTAGCCCCAGGGGCGGATGACCATGCTTCCGCGAACCGGAGAGTAATCGGCCAGCTGGGCCTCCAGGACCACCTCGTTATACCAGGCGCTGAAGTCTTCCCCCCGAGGGGTCAGCCCTTTGTTGTCAGCCATGCGGTTCCTTCGGTTCTGATTTAAGGTCTCGGCCGGGGGAGGGACCCCTTTTCCGGAGCTCACGAAGATAAACGAATCCCCCGGGGAGGATGAAGAGAAGAAGTGATCCGGCCGCCCAGCTCCATCGGAAGGAGAGGCCGAGGGCCGAACTGAGGACCCAAGCCACCAGGGCGCCCCCGAGCAGGGCCATGGCCAGCGCCAGGAAGAGGATGAGATACTCCAGCACGTCCAGGCGACGCAGCACCCAGATCAGCGCCTCCCGGCCGGCCTCGGCCTCCTTACGCCGAGGGTCCATCTCCCCCCAGCCCCTCTCCCTTCCTCAACAGCTCCAGGGACACCTGCTCCTCGGTGCCGGAGCCCATGTCACGGACCACGGCCACCCCCTTCCCCACCTCATCCGGGCCCAGGATCACCACCCAACGGGCGCCCTCGGTCGAGGCGGCGGAGAACTGTTTTTTCACCGGCTGGTCCCGGAGGGCGTAGATCACCCGCCGGCCCTTCTCCCGGTGGACCCGGGCCAACTCGTGGGCCAGGGGGCGGAGCTCCGCGGTGATGCTCACCAGAAAGAGATCCGCCTCCCGTTCCACAGAGGGAAGGAGGCCACGGGCCATCAGAAGTTCGGTGAGCACCACGTCACCCATCCCGAAGCCGGTGGCCGGTAAGGGCTCACCCCCCACCAGCTCCAGGAGCCGGTCGTAGCGTCCGCCCCCGCAAATGGCACGGAATTCCCTCTTTCTGTCGAAGATCTCGAAGACGATTCCCGTGTAGTAGGCCAGTCCGCGCACGATCTTGAGATCGAACTCGAGGAATTCCCCCAGCCCCAACCGGGTGAGGATCTCCCGAAACTCCTCCATCTCCGCCAGGGCGCCGGCCACCACGGGGTCCTTCCCATGGATCCGGGCCACGTCATCGAGCCCACCATTCTCAACCAGGGCCAGGAGTTCCTCGGCCTGGGGTCCGCTCAAGCAGCATTCCTCCTGGAGCCGTTGGGCACTTCGGGAGGGTTCTTCACGCTCCACCTTGTCCACGACCTCGAAGGCCGTAAGAAAGCTCTCCTCCGGGACCCCCGCCGCCCTGAGAATGGCAGTCAGCAGGCGTCGGTCCGAGACCCGAGCCACGATGTCGTCCCTCCCCAGGCCCAGGTCACGGAGGGCATCCAGGGCGACGGCCAGGATCTCTGCGTCGGCCCCTACCCCGGCTTCTCCCACGACATCCACGTTCCACTGGAAATGTTCCCGCAGCCGACCCCGCTGCTGCCGCTCGTAGCGAAAGAGCTGGGGAAGGGCGAACCACCGAATGGGTTTGGGCATGGCCCGGCTCCGCTCTCCCAGAATCCTGGCCAGGGAGGGGGTCATTTCCGGCCGGAGGGTCACGTCCCGTCCGCCCTTGTCCTGGAAGGCGTACAGCTGCCCCACGATCTCCAGACCGCTTTTCTCGGTGTAGAGATCAAGAGCCTCCAGGGGAGGGCCATCGTACTCCTGAAAGCCGTAACGCCGGGAGATCCGGCGCCAACTTTCGAAGATGTGGGAGCGAACCCGGAAGTCTTCGGGGGGAAAGTCCCGGAACCCCGGAAGCCTGGAAAACGCCTTGTCTTTTGCCATGGCGGCGAATCTACTCCGGGGGAAGATGGAGGGGAACCCCTCGGGCCGGCTCCCTGGGCCTGTCCCGGCTCCCTGAAGACTGTCCCGACTCTTACTCCGGTCCGTACGGGAGGATACCCAGAACGTTCATTGCATCCCCGACCGTGTGATGGGAGCCTGTCACGACCACGGTCCCCTCCCCAGCCACCCTCCGGGCCATGTCCAGGGCCTCCCTGAAATCCGGTAGGATGTGGAGGTTCGGCCTGGATTTCACCGCCCCCGCCGCCTCCAATGGGTCCCACCGTCGATCCGGAGGGACGGTGGGGGGTTGGGTCAGGACCGCTTCCTTGGCTATCGCGAAGAGAGGCGGAAGCATGGAGCGCCAGTCTTTGTCTCCCTGAATCCCGACCAAAAGGATGATGGGTTCCGGAAGGGCCAATCGCCGAAGGCTGGTGGTCAGAGCCCGGACCCCCGCCGTGTTGTGCGCCACGTCGAAGACCCATACACCCTCGCTTCCCCGATGAAGCTGGAGGCGTCCCGGCCACAGAACCTCCGCCACCCCCCTCCGAACCGCCTCCACCCCGGGCCTCATCGATTCGGGGAGGAGCTCCAGGCTTCGGACTGCCAGGGCCACGTTCGCCGCCTGGTGCCGGCCGGCGAGAGGTGAGCGGAGAGACAGCCGCCCCCAGGCCTCCGTCTCCAGCTGGAAGACGTTTCCCTCCGGGGACACTTCAAGGCCATCTACCTCCTCCACCGCATTGATGGCGAAAAAGGGAGCTCCCACCATTTCGGCCCGGGCCTGGAAGATCTCCCGGAGGGCCGAATCACGCTCTGCCGTGATGACGGGCACCCCGGCCTTGATGATCCCAGCCTTCTCCCCGGCGATTTCCTCCAGGGTGAAGCCGAGGTACTCAGCGTGATCCAGAGCCACATTGGTGATGGCGGTGACCTGGGGCCGGATCACATTGGTGGAGTCGAGACGCCCACCCAGCCCCACCTCCACCACCCCGAAGTCCACCTCGAGCTTGGCGAAGAGATGGAAGGCCAGGACGGTGGCCGCCTCGAAGAAGGTCAACCCAAGACGTGCGATGGAATCCCGAAGCTCATCGGCGGAGGCCAAGAGGACGTCGGCGGAGATGGGCCGGCCACCGATCTGGAACCGTTCCCGGAAGGAGCAGAGATGAGGGGAGGTGTACAGTCCCACCCTCTTCCCACCCTCCTTCAGGACCCGTGCACATACGGCGGCAAGGGAGCCTTTCCCGTTGGTTCCACCAACGTGGAGGGTCGGGTACATGTCTTGGGGGTCTCCGATTTCCCGGAGGAGGGCTTCGGTCCGTTCCAGTCCCCATGGAACCCCGATGGGGAGTGGAGGGAAGATCCGCCCCAGGGAGATGTCGCCGCCGCCCTGAAGCTCACCTCCCTTGCCCGAGAAGGCGGAGTCGGGCGGGGCCTTCACGCCTCCTCGTCCCAGCCGGCCCACATGTGGCGGAGCAGAAGCGCCAAGATGTCCTTCAGTTCTCGCCGATCCACCACCTGATCCACCATCCCATGTGCCAGAAGGAACTCCGAGCGCTGAAAGCCCTCGGGAAGGCCCTGCTTGATCGTCTGCTCAATGACGCGGGGACCGGCGAAGCCGATGAGCGCCCCGGGCTCGGCCAGCTGAACGTCACCCAACATGGCAAAGGACGCCGTGGTCCCCCCTGTCGTGGGATCGGTCAGGATGGAGATAAAGGGAAGGCCGGCCTCATGCAGGCGGGCCAGTACGGACGAGGTCTTCGCAAGCTGCATCAGGGAGTAGATCCCCTCCTGCATCCGGGCACCCCCCGAGGCGCTGATCAGAATCAACGGACGCCGGAGCTCCAGAGCCCGCCGGGAAATCCGGGCGATTTTTTCTCCAACCACGGATCCCATGGACCCCCCCAGGAATCGAAAGTCCATGACGCCGATGCAGACAGGGATTCCGGAAAGGACCCCTTCTCCCACCACCACACCCTCCCGCTTCCCGAGCTTTGCTTCGGCCGCCGCCAAACGGACCTTGTACGGTTTCAGGTCGTGGAACTCCAGCGGATCCAGGCTACGGATCTCCGGATCTCGCTCCCGGAAGCTGCCGGGGTCCAGGAGGAGCCCCAGGTACTGGTCCGGGGTGATCCGGAAATGAAACCCACACTCGGGGCATACCTGGGCGTTCTTGGCCAGCCTCTCCCCATACACGATCTCCCCACACCCTCCGCATTTGTCGAAAACGTCAGAGGGAAGGTCCCTTCTGTCGGCAGATCTCAGGGGTTGTTTGGGTTTTCGAAACCAGGCCATCCGGTGCCCTTTCTTCGGGAGAATCCCGGCCCCTGTGCGCCCCTCATGCCTCGTGGGAAACTCGTACAGCGACCGCCAAAGCGACCCAGGACATGAGGAGGAAGGACCCTCCGTAGCTTACAAATGGAAGCGGGATGCCCGTGATGGGGACCAGCCCAACCGTCATCCCGATGTTCACGAAAACATGCGTGATCCAGGCACCGAAGATACCGAAGATGACTAGGCCGGCAAAGGGATCCGTGGCTTTGCCGGCGAGCCTGACCAACCGGACGAGGATGAAGGCGAAAGCCAGGATTACCAGGGAGGTCCCCAGAAATCCGAGTTCCTCTCCAACCACGCTGAAGATGAAATCCGTGTGCTGTTCGGGGAGGAAATCCAGTCCCTTCTGGGTCCCTTCCGTGAAGCCCTTGCCCAACAGCCCTCCACTCCCGATCGCCACCTTGGACTGGATGATCTGCCAACCTGCGCCCCGGGGGTCCACGGTGGGATCCAGAAACACCAGGAGACGGTTCTTCTGGTAATCCGCCAGTGAGAGCCACAGGGGGAGGGCAACGGTGCCGGCTGCCACGTTGGCCAGGACCACAGCCACCGACTCCACCAGGTAGAGGCGGTAACGATAGAAAAAGAGGGAAAGGGTGAGGAGGACGATGTAGCCTGACCAAACGCGGGTGTCGTAGCTCAGAATCAGGCCCAAACCGGGGCTCGCCAAAAGAACCAGGAGGGGAACCGGGGTCCCGCCCCAAAAGAGCATGGCGAAGAGGATTCCGATGAAGGCCAAGGCCGTCCCCAGGTCAGGCTGGAGGATCACCAGACCGAGGGGAAGACCCACCACCGCCAGGGGGGGCAGCAGCTCCCGGAGGTTTTGAAAGGCTTCCCGCCGAGTGGAGAGGAGCCGGGCCACGGCCAGAATTGTGGCGATCTTGGCCACCTCCGCCGGTTGAAAATGAAAGGCGCCGAGGGAGATCCAGCTTTTCACTCCGACGGCGGTTCCCGCCCCCGTTCCGATCACCAGGGTGGCCATGAGGAGGAGGGTTCCCAAAACATAGGCCGGCAGCGCTGCCCACTCGAACCATCGCGGAGGGATCTGGGAGACGGCGGTGAACGTCCCCAGTCCCAGGAAGAGCCAGATGAGCTGCCGCTGCCAGATGTCTTCCGTCACCGGGCTGGGGACGTGCAGGACCCCTGCGGAATAGATCATGGCCACGCCGAAGAGGGAAAGGAGAAGGACCGTCAGGACAAGCGCCGGCGCCCCGGCCCAGGCTCGGAAGACCCTGATCAAGAACCAGCCGGCCTTGCGGCCCAGGGCGCAGGCGTCCCTGTCCTGTAGTGCTCACCCAGCGTCTGGATGGAATCCACCGGGATGCCGTATTTCCGGCGCAGGTAGAAGTCCGCCGTCTTGGCCATGATGGGGGCCGCGACCCCAGAGCCGCTCACCCCGAACTCCACGATGACCACCACCACGATCTCGGGAGCTCCACCCCGGGGCCCCGCGATGCCCGTGAACCAGGCGTGGTCGGGGTTTGGTTCATTCTGAACGGTCCCCGTCTTTCCCATGAGGTCCCAATGCTCCAGGGAAGACATGTGGGCGGTCCCGCCGGGCAGCACCACGGCCCTGAGCCCCGCCCGCATGGTCTCCAAGGCCTCCGGTGAGAGGTTGAGGCTCCATCCCCCACCCGGTATTTCCTCGGTCTTCAGGAGGCGGGGTGGCGGGGCCGATCCATCTCGTGCGATGGCCAGATAAAACTGGGCCATCTTCAGGGGAGTTTGAGAATTGGGCCCCTGCCCGATGGCCAGATTGAGGACCTCTCCCTCGGTGGCACGGTAGCCGAAGTTCTCCGCCCACCACGAGATGTCACCCGGGAAGACTCCCCGGGCCTCGGTGGGCAGGTCGATTCCGCACCGTTGGTTGAAACCAATGGCCGTCCCCTCCTCCAACAGGCGTTGAAGGCCTACCCTCATCCCCAGTTGATAGAAGTACACGTCACAGGAGTGGCGGATAGCTCCCAGGAGATCCAGGCTTCCATGGCCGTCGTGGTCCCAGCACCGGAAGAACCGATTCCCATATTGAATCCCGCCGGTACAGGCAATGGGCATGGTCTCATCGGGACGCACCACGCCCAGATCGAGGCCGATGGCCGCGGTGGCCAGCTTCCATGTGGAACCCGGAGGGTAGATGCCCAACACCGAGCGGTTGAGGAGGGGGCTAGCGGGATCGGAGAGAAGGGCCGACCATCGGTCCGCGTCGATCCCGCCAACGAAATCGTTGGGATCAAAGGTAGGGGAGGAATAAAGCGCCAGGATTCCTCCGTCCTCCACATTCAGGGCCACGACCGCCCCCCGCATGGAATCCGGGAAGATGTGGTGAACCCACTGTTGAAGCTCGGAATCGATATTCAGCGTGATGTCGGCCCCCGGCACGGCTTCCGCTTCGGTCGGCCCCTGAAAGGAGCCCACGATCCGGCCCAGAACGTCGACCTCCACATATCGATAACCCGACTGCCCCTGCAGGACCGTCTCATACTGCCTTTCGATCCCATCTTTTCCCAGAATCGTACCCGGCCTATACCGATCGAGGGGGTCATGAGCGTAGATGGAATCTTCGAGCTCCGCGGTTGTGCTCTCCCCCAGGTATCCCATGACATGGGCCAGGGCTTCCCCAGCCAGGTACCGGCGGCGGGGCCGCATCTCCAGGGAAAGCCCAGGAAAGTCACTCTTTCGCTCCTCCAGGGCCGAGACCTCCTCGAAGGGAGCGTTCTCCTTCACCACGAGGGGCTGCCTGGGATAGGATCGGGCCTGTTCCATGAGGCGATCGATCCGCCCGTCGGTGAGCCCGAGGTGGGGGCGGAGGCGCTCCAACCGGGCTCGGATGGTGTCCCTTTGGTCAGGGAGCAGAACCACGGCCCACCCGGGAACGTTGTCGGCGAGGATGCCGCCGTTACGGTCGAAGATGGTGCCCCGGGGGGCCGGAACATCCAGCTGTCGCAGGCGGTTGGACTCCGCCCGAAGGACCCAGTCGCTGGAGCGGAGGACCTGGGCACGAAAAAAGGCGATCCCCAGCACGCCCATAAGAACCGCCACCACCAGGACCCCACCCTGAGCCCTGCTTTGGCGGGACGCGGGATGGTCCAGTCTCATCGGAACCCTCGGGCGCCGCCGAAGAATAGGACGACCGGGAGCCCGACCAAGGCCATGTAGAGGGCAGCTAGGCCACCATCGATCAAGACGGCGTTCATGAAGGGTTCTCTCATGGTCTCCCCCGACGCCGCCCAGTGAACCACCTCTCGCAGCAGCTTCCCTGAGGCCAGATAAATCAGGAAAAAGAGGATAGAGTCCCCGACGAACAGCTCCCTGGTTCGGGCCCCGAGAATCCCCACCACGGTCATGGCCAAGGCATTCGCCCCAAACGCCAGGATCGAGAAAGCGTCTTCCAGGAGGCCCAGGAAGAACCCCAGGGCTCCTCCCCAGCCCATACCCCTCTCACGGACGGCAAGAAGGAGGGCCAGGGTCAGGAGATCCGGGGCGGCCCGCCCGATGCTCAACCCCACATGGAGGATGAAGTGCAACACCACCAGGAAGAAGGGGGCCAGGATCCCGAGAACCGTCCTCCGGGTCATCCTCCCAACCCTCCTTCCCGCGGCTGCCCTGTCGCCGAATCCGGTCCAAACCCCAGACCCATCCCTCCTCCCCCCAACAGTTCCAAGAGCTCCTCGGAAAAAGCACCCGCCCTGACCACCAGCACGTGGGTCGCCCTCCCCGTCTCCACCACCGGACGGAGCCAATATTCAGATCGCCACCCACCTTCCTCCTGGTGCAACCCCACCACCTCACCTATGGGAATGCCCCTGGGGAAGACGCCACCCAGCCCGGAGGTGGTGATCAGGGTGCCGGAATCCAGCCTCTCATGGTAGGGGATGGCATTCAGAAGGAGCCGATCCCCCTCCCGGAAGTCACCGCGACTGGGCTCCACCAAGCCATAGGTCTCTCCATCTTCCGTCATGGCGCTGGCCCGAAAGTCCGGATGACTCCAATCCAGACCGATTGCCGCATTCCGTGTCACCTCCCGAATCACTCCCACCAACCCGATGCGTCCATTTCGCATCAACACGGGGTTCCCGGCCTGCACTCCCTGCTCGGAGCCCACGTCCAGGAGAAACATGCTCTCGGAGCCGGTCGTTCCGGGCCTGATGAGGTTGGCGTGGAGGAAGGAGCCGGGGGCCCGGGCCTGGAGCTCAAGGGCCTCACGGAGGCGCCGGTTCTCCTCCGCCAAGGCTGCTTGGGATGCGACGATGGACGCAAGGGAGTCGAGTTCGGCCTGGAGCCGGAGAGTGTTTCCGACGCGAAGGGCGAACTCGGCCATGGCCTCCTGGGTCAGGAGAAAGGGCCGAAGCACCGTGGCCCTGAGGCCCGCTGAAATCTGGCTCTGATTGTCTTGAGGCAGATAGAGAGCCAGGATGGCAAGGGCGAGAAAGGCCAAGGCAACGGTGAGGTCCCGGCGCCCTCGGCCCTCCTCAGGCGGATCCGTGTAGCTGGCCATCGTCTGAGTAGTTCAGCTTGGTCCGGGGCGAGAGGGTTGAATCAGGTGGTGAGCACGTTCCTATACTTCTGGAAGTCGTCCAGGATCCTGCCGGCCCCTCGGACCACGCAGGTAAGTGGTTCCTCGTCCACATGAATCGGTAGATTCGTTTCGTGCTGGAGGAGGTGGTCCAGGCCCCGAATCATGGCCCCTCCCCCCGTCATGACGATGCCTCGATCAACGATGTCGGAGGCCAGCTCCGGCGGGGTGATCTCCAGGGACCGCCGTACGGCCTCAACAATGGCCTGAATGGGTTCCTGAATGCACTCCCGGACTTCCTGGGAGTGGACCAAGACCGTCTTGGGGATCCCGCTCACCAGGTCCCGCCCCCTCACCTCCATCTCCCGCTCCTCGCCGAAGTCGAAGGCCGATCCGATTTGGATCTTGACGGACTCCGCCGTGGGCTCCCCGATGAGGAGGTTGTAGTTCTTCCGAAGGAAGGTCACGATGGCCGAATCCAACTCGTCGCCTCCCACCCGGATGGAGGTGTTGGAGACGATACCCGACAGAGCGATGACCGCGATCTCCGTGGTACCACCGCCAATGTCGATCACCATGTTCCCCGTCGGGGTTTCGACGGGAAGACCAACTCCTATGGCAGCGGCCATGGGCTCGGCGACCATATGGACCACCTTGGCACCCGCAGCAATGGCCGAGGAGCGAACCGCTCTCCGCTCCAACTCGGTGATTCCCGACGGCACACCCACCACGACCCGGGGCTTGATCCGGAAAATCCGCTTCGCCGTCACCTGTTTGAGGAAGTGCCGGAGCATCAACTCCGTGATGTCGACGTCGGCGATAACTCCGTCCTTCAGGGGCCTGACGGCTTCGATTCCCTCCGGGGTCCGGCCCAGCATCCGCTTGGCCTCCAACCCCACTCCGAGAATCCTATGGGTGCCCCTTTCAACGGCCACCACAGAGGGTTCGTTGAGAACGATCCCCTCCCCCTTCACGTAGACGAGGGTGTTAGCCGTACCAAGGTCGACAGCGATGTCGTTTACCGGAATCAGCGCTCCGGAGGAGAACCAGCGGGCCAATGAAAAGGTCTCGTTGGGCAATTAAGGACGTTGTGAGAGGAGAACAAGAACGATTGGGGCCCTGCCTCGAGGCTGAACCCATATCAGAGTCACGAACCTACGATGTCCTGAAAACCATTGCAAGGCAAGAGATTCCAGGGTTGGACACTGGTTCTTACTCCACCAGCTCCAGGAGCTTCTCCACCGTCGTCTTCGCGTCGCCGAAGAGCAGGATGGCCCGGTTCTCAGAATAGAGAGGGTTCTCCACCCCCGAGTAGCCCGGCCCCTCGTCGAGGTTGCACACGATGACCCTCCCGGCCTGGTGGGCCATGAGGATGGGCATCCCGTAAATGGAGGTACCCTCCACATCCAAAGCGGCCGGGTTGACCACGTCGCAGGCGCCCACGATCAAAGCCACGTCGGTACCTGGGAAATCTCCGTTGATCTCCTTGATGTCGAAGAGCTGGCTCGACGGGACCTGAGCCTCCGCCAGTAGAACGTGCATGTGCCCCGGCATCCGGCCCGCCAACGGGTGGATGGCGTACCGGACTTCCTTCCCCGCATTTCGAAGGCGTACGGCGAGTTCCACGAGCTTGAACTGCGCCTGGGCCATGGCCATGCCGAAGCCGGGGATGACGATGAGGCTTTCGGCCTTTTTCAGGCTACTCACCGCTTCGGTATAAGGGTCCTCCGCCACCGCCCCCGGGGAGGACGCGGGGGGAAGGGGATGGCCGCGTGTTCCTTCCGGAACCCCCTTTCCCAGGGAGCTCACCATTTCCAGCAGTTTGTCCATCGTCGCCAGGGCGTCCCCGAAGAGCAGGACAGCCCGGTTCTCTGAATAGAGAGGGTTCTCTACCCCCGAGTAACCGGGCTTCTCGTCGAGGTTGCAGACGATCACCCTGCCGGCCTGGTGGGCCATGAGGATAGGCATCCCGGAGATCGGGGTGCCCTCCACATCCAATGCGGCCGGGTTGACAACGTCGCAGGCGCCCACGATCAGGGCAACGTCGGTACCGGCGAAATCGTCGTTGATCTCCTTGATGTCGAAGAGATGGCTCGATGGGACCTCAGCCTCAGCCAGTAGCACGTGCATGTGCCCCGGCATACGCCCGGCAAGGGGGTGGATAGCGTACCGGACATCCTTGCCGGCATCCCGCAGGCGGCCGGCCAACTCCACGAGCTTGAACTGAGCCTGGGCCATGGCCATGCCGAAGCCGGGAACGATGATCAGTCGTTCGGCCTCGGTCAGGGCCCGCACCGCTTCGGTGAAGGGATCCTCCGGCTCCGCGCCCCCCACCCCTGGAGGGAGGGAGGAGGGAGAGACCACCGCAGAGACCACCGCAGAGCCCCCAGCGACGGCTCTTTTCCCGCCAGGGCCCACCTTGATGCCAACGAACACGTTGACAAGGCTACGGTTCATGGCCTTCAGCATCACAAGGGTAAGAATGGTTCCAGAGGCTGCAACCGTGGCCCCGCCGGCTATCAGGAGCCGGTTCGAGATGATGATTCCACAGAAGGATGCCGCCAGGCCTGCCGTGGCGTTGAGGAAAGAGATGAGCACCGGCATGTCGGCCCCGCCGATCCGGGTGGAGAACACAACACCCAGGATGACGGACGCCAGGATAATGGAACCCAACAACAGGGGCAGGGCTCCAGGATCGGTGGTCCAGGCCACTACCGACAACCCGGCGATGACCAGGACATTCCCCAGGAGGATCTGGTTGTGAAGGGGCAGAAAGGTCGGAGTCTGCCGTATGACGCCGGCCAGCTTGCCGCTTGCGATCATGCTCCCGCTGAAAGTCGCGGCGCCGATCACCAACCCGAGGTACCCCGAAACCGTGCCCGTAACCGTCAGGGACTCTGCGTGGCGGGTCAACTCCAGATAGGAGACCAGGAAGGCGGCCACCCCCCCCGCCCCGTGCTGAAAGGCGACCATGGCCGGGATCTGGACCATGGACACTCTCACCGCCACCCACATGCCGGCAATGGAGCCCACCAGAAGAGCACCCAACACGATGGCCGGGTCCAGGATGGGGTTGCGTAGAAGGATTACCCCCATCGCCAACGCCAGGGCGAACGCAGCCAGGTGATTCCCCCTGCGCGCGCCCTTTGGAGTTCGAAAAAGCCTGATCCCCGCAACCAGAATCAGGATGATCAGGAGGTCAACGATCCAGGAAAACAATTCACTCATCAAAAGACTCGGTTCTCTATGCGCGGCCCGGGACCCTCAACCTTTTTCTGGCTTTTCCTTGAACATCCCCAGCATTCGGTCGGTAATCGCAAAACCGCCCACGACGTTGAATATCGCCAGGGCTATTGCCAGGGCCCCGACCAACTTCTGGGAGGTGTCCAACACAACTGCGAATACCAGCAAGGCCCCCAACACCGTAATCGCGGATATGGCGTTGGTCATGGACATGAGGGGAGTGTGCAGCATCGGAGGGACCTTCGAGATCAGGAGATACCCAACCACAAAGGAAAAGGCAAACACGGCCCCTGCCAGCAGGAGATCATTCATGGGTCACGTCGCCGATCTGACTCAGGCCGCCGGTCAAGCCGGGCCCATCGCCTTCAGCGTCCCAGGGTGGACGATCTTCCCACCCTGAGTCACCAGCGAGTACTGGACGATATCGTCGGCCATGTCCGGTTTGTCGATCCCGTGCTTGAACAGGTTCTTGACGAACGCTTCCAAGCTGTGGGCGTACATCCAGCTGGAGTGCACCGGAACGCTTCCCGGAATATTCGCCAGGCCGGAGATTAGAACCCCGCCTTTGTGGTACTCTTCCGCCGGCCGGGTGAGGGCGCAGTTCCCTCCCTGGTCGATGGAGATGTCCATGATGACGGACCCGGGCTTCATGGAGGCGACCATCTCTTCGGTGACCAGAATCGGCGCCGCTTCCCCTGGAACCAGGGCGCTCAATACCACTACGTCCACGTCAGCGAGGAGCGGAGTCAGAAGATCCCTCTCCTTCTGGAGCCATTCTTCCGAAAGGGCGTTGGCGTAACCGCCCTCTCCCAGGGCGATCTCCGAGGGCACATCAAACCCCGCCACCTTCGCGCCCAGACTTTGGGCACCCATGCGAGCATCCTCCCGGATGTCCACGGCGGTGAGTTCCGCGCCCAGTCGCTTGGCGGCAGCCAGAGCCTGGAGACCGACAACTCCCGCACCCACCGCCAGGAATTTGGCTGGCTTCAGGACACCGGCAGCCGTTCCCATGATGGGAACGAAGACGGGAAGATGACACGCCGCCAGAAGCACGGCCTTGTATCCCGACACCGTGCTCATGGCGGTCAAGCAGTCCATGCTCTGGGCCCGGGATGTGCGGGGAATGCTGTCCATGGTGAGGGCCGTGATACCACGGTCCCGGAGCTTCCTGACCATCTGGTGATTCGACGGTGTGGCAGGATGGATGAAGGTAATGAGCGTCCCTCCCTCCCGAACCATGTCGGCTTCGTGCCTGCCCACTTTCGCGTTGAAGTAGGGCTGCTTCACCTTGAGGATGATGTCTGCCCTGGAAAACAAGTCCTCAACGTCCTCCATGATCGTCCCGCCGGCCTGCCGATACTCCTCGTCGGAGCGGTAAGCTCCCTCTCCGGCCCCGGACTCGACCAGGACGTCGAATCCCATTTTCACATAGGTCGCGACGTTCTCCGGGAGGGACGAGACCCGTCGTTCCCTCTCCAGGATCTCCTTGGGTATTCCGATGATCATTGCCTGATCCTTTTATGTTACAAGTCGTCGAACCTTCTTCGTGTTCCACACGCCGTTCTCGCCAACGAATGGAACCGCCCCCACCACCCCTCCCATCCGGCCGGAAAGAGCGGAGAGTTCACAATCTACTCCCTCCGGGGGGGAATTCAACCAGGGTGACCAACCATTCCATGGCCTTTCCTGATCCGTCAGTCCCGTCCCGAGCTTCCGAACCCGCCGGCTCCCCTCACCGTTCCTGAAAGACCGTCCGTTTCCAGGATTTCCGGGGATTCGAAGCGGGAGAAGACGAGTTGGGCGATTCGCTCACCCCGGCCAACCAAGACCGCCGCGGTGCCCGTGTTCTGGAGAAGAACCTTCAACTCCCCTCGGTAGTCGGGATCGATGGTGCCGGGACTGTTCGGGAGGGTGATCCCGTGGCGGGCAGCCAGGCCCGATCGCGGGCGCACCTGGCATTCCAGACCGGGGGGAAGCTCCAGGGCAAGCCCGGTACCCACCGCCCGGATCTCCCCGGGTCTCAATTCGAAGTCCGGGTCCGCTGAACGGACATCGTAACCGGCAGCTTGCGGAGTTGCCTGGCCAGGGAGAGGAAGGTCCGGATTGGAATCCAGACGCAGGAACCGGACCTGATAGAACTCCTTCCGCTCAACCCCGGTCACCTCGGGCCCGCCCTCTCACCTTCCGGACCCAGCCGCAGGAGGAACAAGCTTTCGGGTGAAAAGAACTCCTCAGCCATCTCGGCCACCTGGCTTTTTGTGACGCCGTCGATCTTTCCCAGGAGGTCATCCAGGGTCGTGAAGGGCTCCCCATGGAGGGCGAACGAGGCCAACCGGTAGAGGCGGGCGCCCGTGGATTCCAGGGATAGCATGATCTGCCCTTTGGCCTGCTGTTTGATCTGATCGAGCTCCTCGTCGCTCAGCCCGTTTTCGGCCACCTTGTCCAACTCCTCCCGCACGGTCGCCACAGCCTTTTCGGCCGACGAGGGCCTCGTCCCCAGGTAGACACCGGAAACGCCGGCCTTGGAGTAGTACGACTGGAAGGTGAACACCGAATAGACCAGGGCCAGCTCTTCCCTTACTCGCTGGAAAAGGCGGGAGCTCATCCCTCCTCCCATGGCAGAAGAGAGGAGGGAAAGGGGGAAACGTCTGAGGTCGGAATGGCCCGGAATGGCCCCTCCGAAGACCAGATGGGTTTGGGAAGTGGGCCGGTCCACCAACTCCTCGCCCACGGCCATGGGAGGAATCTCAGGAAGGGCGGGAGCCATGGCACCCCCGGGGAGGGCGCCGAAGAGAGCCTCAACCCGAGCAACAACCTCGGCGTGAGTCACCTGGCCGGCGGCAGCCACTACCATGTTGTTACCGGTGTACCGGGCCTGGTGAAGATCCCTGAGAGCTTGGCCGGGCATGCCTTCCACCGTCTCCCGAGTGCCCAGGATGCTGTTCCCGTAGGGGTGGCCGCCCCAGAGGCGGGCCCCGTGAAGGTCGAAGACCAGATCGTCCGGGGTGTCCTGCACGGTGGCGATCTCTTCCAGGACCACCTCCCGCTCCAGCTCCAGATCCTCGTCCCTCAGGAGGGGGTCGAGGACCAGATCAGCTAGAACCTCCAGGGCCAGGGGGAGATGCTCGTCCAGGACTCGGGCCTGAAAGCTGGTGTGCTCCCTGGACGTGTACGCGTCCAGGGAGCCCCCCAGTCCCTCGAGAGCCAGGGCGATCTCTCGAGCCGTTCGCTTTTGGGTACCCTTGAATACCAGGTGCTCCAAAAGGTGGCTGGCACCCATGAGATCCGACGCCTCATGGGCAGACCCCTGCCGAACCCACACCCCAACGGCAGCGGAGCGGACCCCTGGGATCCGCTCCGTCAGTACCTGTACCCCGTTGGACAAACGGGTCTGGGACATCTCCCCTGTGAGGGAGCTGACCCTGGAGCTACTCTCCAGAGGACCCTCCCTCGGCCTCCTCCGCCAGTGCCGCTTTGCGGGACAGCTTCAGCCGACCTCGCTCGTCGATGGCCAGGAGCTTCACCTTGGTGACGTCGCCCTTCTTCAGGACGTCTTCCGTCTTCTCCGTCCGCCCGTCCTGAAGCTCGGAGATGTGGCAGAGGCCTTCCGTTCCAGGCATGATCTCGATGAAGGCGCCGAAGGTGGTGACGTTCTTCACCGGCCCCTCGTAGATGCGCCCCACCTCGGGCTCCTGGACGATGGCCTCGATCATCTCCCTGGCGCGGGCTCCGGCTTCTCCAGAGACTGCAGCGATCTTTATCAACCCGGAATCATCGATGTCGATGGTGGCCCCGGATTCTTCCTGGATGGCCCGAATCGTCTTGCCCTTGGGCCCGATGATTTCCCCGATCTTCTCCGGATTGATCTGGATGGAAACGATCCTGGGAGCGTACGCCGACAGGTCGTCCATGGGCTTCGCGAGGGTCTGATCCATGATATCCAGTATGTGGATCCGGCCCTTATGGGCCCGCTCCAGCGCCTCCTTCAGGATATCGTGGGTCAGCCCCCGGATCTTGATGTCCATCTGGATGGCCGTAATGCCCTTGCGGGTCCCGGCCACCTTGAAGTCCATGTCACCCAGGGCATCCTCGAGCCCGAGAATGTCAGTGAGGATCGCAACCCGGTCGCCCTCCTTGATAAGCCCCATGGCCACGCCAGCACATGCGGCCCTGGTGGGGACGCCAGCCGCCATCAGGGACAAAGAGGCGCCGCACACCGAGGCCATGGAGGAGGAGCCGTTGGATTCCAGAACGTCCGAGACCAGCCGGATCGTATACGGGAAGTCGTCGTAGGCCGGAAGCAGCGGCTGAATGGCCCGCTCCGCCAGGGCGCCGTGCCCCTGTTCGCGTCGGTTCGTTCCCCGGTACGGCTTGGCTTCCCCGGTGGCGAAGGGCGGGAAGTTGTAGTGGAGCATGAACGACTTGGTGATCTCTTCACTGGAATCGATGGAGTCGATTCTCTGCTCGTCCCGGGAAGTGCCCAGGGTGGTCACTGCCAGCGCTTGCGTCTGCCCACGGGTGAAGAGGGCCGATCCGTGGGTCCGAGGCAGAATGCCTATCTCACAGGAAATGGGTCGTATCTCATCCAGCTTGCGGCCATCGGCCCGTTCCCCGAGGGAGAGGATCCGCTCCCGCATCGTTCGCTTCTCGATGCTCCGGAGGATCTCCTTGATATCCCCCAGGTGCTCCGAGTAGTCCACATCCTCCTCCCCCAGCTGAGCCAGGACATCCTCGCGGACCGCGGCCATGGCCTGGTTCCGCTCCTGCTTCTCGGCCAACTGAAGGGCCTCCGCAACTCTGCTGTTGGCGAGCTTTCCGACCTTGGTCTCGAGCTGCTCATCCGGGAGAATCGGGGTCCACTCCATCTCCGGCACCTTGTCCCCGGAGAGGAAGGCTTTCTGAATCTCGATGAGCTCCCTGATCCCCTTGTGGGCAACCTCCAGCCCCTCGATGATGTCCGCCTCCGGAACCTCCACCGCCCCACCTTCTACCATGAGGAGGGCGTCTTCCGTCCCCGCCACCACGATATCCAGATCGGAGTACTCCAACTGCTGGAAGGTCGGGTTGAGGACCCAGTTCCCCTGGATTCTCCCGATCCGGACCCCGGCAAGGAGAGTGTTGAATGGGATGTTGGACATGTTCAGGGAGAGAGAGGCTCCCATGATTCCCCAGACATCCGCGTCGTTCTCCTGATCGGCGCTGAGGGGGAAGCAGGCAACCTGGGTCTCGTGCATGAACCCATCGGGGAACAGAGGCCTGAGGGGCCGGTCGATGAGCCGGGCCGAGAGAACCTCTTTCTCTCCAGGCCGGCCTTCCCGCTTGAAGAATCCACCGGGAATCTTCCCGGCTGCATAGCTTTTTTCCCGATATTCCACCGTGAGGGGGAAGAAGGGGAGGTGGGTGGGTCTGTCCTGGGCGGTCGCCGCAATCAACATCACGGTATCACCAAACTGGATCAGGCATGATCCTGCCGCCTGCCGGGCCATCCGGCCCGTCTCAACAGTGAGGTTCCTGCCCGCAAACTTTCTTTCGATCCTCTGGATCATCTTTTCTTCTCTTCCGTTTCTCTTCTTGTCTCTGACAGCTTCATTCTTCTTCTTTGCTTCGTTTCTTCTACGTATGTGATCAGATCTTCACCCAGCGGATAGCACACCCCCGAAAACCCGAGGGCGGAGATCCGCCTCAGCCTCTTCATTCGGCTGTTCAGGGGTGTTCATAGGGTAAGCCCCAGCTTCCAGCATAAAAAAGAAGCGGCGACAGAGAGTTGCTGTCGCCGCTCTTTTTCCATCCGCTAGTGACGGAGACCCAGATCCGCAATGAGCCCCCGATACCTTTCCAAGTCCGTCCGCTTCAGGTATTCGAGGATCCGACGGCGGCGTCCGACCATTTTAAGGAGGCCGCGGCGGCTGTGGTGGTCTTTCTTGTGGGCATCGAAGTGGCTCCGAAGGTCGTTGATTCGGGCCGTCAGGAGGGCAACCTGGACAGAGGAGCTGCCACGATCCTCTTCGTGGAGTTGGTACTTCTTGATGATTTCTTCGCGGTCGATGGACATCTGGTTCGAGCCTCCGCAGGAGTCAATGCTGCAGGGGAAGCCCCTCCTCGCATATGTTCCGAATGAGTTTAGCCAATAAAAGTATCAGGACAAAGCAACGGCCTCAACCCCGGGCCGTCTTGTTTCTATCGTACGCCAGGGCGGCCCTGGCAGCCTCCACGTCGAATTTGAGCTGCTCCACCAATGCCGAGGCCGAGGCGAAAGGTCGGACATTCCGGAGGTGCCGGATGAACTCGACCCGGACCTCCTCCCCATATATATCCCGGTCAAAGTCCAGAAGGTGAAGTTCGATGGTGGGCCCGGATCCCGTGAATGTGGGCCGCGGCCCGACGTGGATGGCCCCATCGAGCACCCCCTCCTTGAGGCATCCACGTACGGCGTACACTCCAGGCGGGGGTATCAGCTTACCGTTCACCGGGACATTGAGGTTGGCCGTAGGGAACCCCAGCTTACGGCCACGCCCGTCACCTCGGACCACCAATCCCCGGACACTGTAGGGACGCCCCAGGCCTTCCCTGGCCCCCTCCACGTTCCCTTCCAGAAGGGCCTTCCGAATCCGGGTGGAGGAGACTGGCGTCTCGCCAGCCCTGATGGGGGAAACCACATCCACCGCAAAGGCCAGCTTCTCACCAATGCGCTTCAGGGTCTCGACATCCCCCGACCTCCCCTTTCCGAAGCCGTGGTCATATCCGATGACGAGCTCCTGGACGCCCAGGCGCTCGACAAGGATTTCCTCCACGAACCGCTGCGGGGAGTACGCCGCAAGAATGTGGTTGAAGGAGAGAAAAACCGCGTAGTCGAGACCGGTTTCGGCGAGAATCTCCTTCTTTTCCACCGGGGTCGTGAGGAGCTGAGGGGCGTGGTCGGGCCGTACGATCTTCAGCGGGTGGGGATGGAAGGTGACCAAAACACTTCGCCGCCCGGACTCCCGAGCTCGTCGGCCGATCTCCTGGAGGACGGCCCAGTGACCCCGATGAACCCCGTCAAAGGTCCCCACCGTAATGACCGTACCACGCCCGTCGGAAGGCAGGCCCCGTGGAAGGCCCGGATCGATGGCATAATCAACCATTGCCTATGATCCTGTCCGAGTGATGGAGCCAGCCACGTTCCCGGGACAGCTTCCCAGGACCTTCCGCGGCCGGAGTTGGTCACCCTCCATCGCCGCAATCGCCAGCAGCTCTCCGTTCAGAAGCACCCGGACCGGGGTCTCCTCAGGGAACTCGGCTCTGGCAATGGAAAGAAACCGGCCCTGGCATACACGAGCCGCATCGTCCATTTCCACCTCGATAGAGGGCAAATGTGCCAGGGCGAGGGCAGGCGGGATGAGGCTGGCCTGGATCGCCTCGAGGTCGTTCAGGGTGTCTAGGGATGAAGCCGACGCCGACGAGAACGGGCCGATGCCGGTGCGTCGCAGCTTCGATAGGTGCCCTCCCACCTTCAGGGAACGGCCCAGATCCCGGGCCAGGGCCCGGATGTACGTTCCCGAAGAGCAGCGCACTCCGAGGCGAACCTCAGGGAGCACCATCTCCAGAAGCTTCAATTCGTAGACTTCCACTTCAACAGGGTCCAACTCGACCGATTCCCCTCTTCGTACCCGCCGGTGTGCCGCCTCTCCTCTGACTTTTTTTGCGGAATAGGCTGGAGGTTTTTGGGAAACCCTCCCCCTGAGGCCAGCAAGAGCCTCCTCCAGCTCATCGGCACCCACGTCCCTCCACCCCGAAACCTCCGATACAACCTCCCCGTCTCGATCGTGGGACCGCGTCTCGATCCCCAGGTGCACGGTAGCATCGTACTCCTTGTCCATGCCGATGAAGTACTCGGAGAGGCGAGTCGCCGGCCCCAGAAGGAGGAGGAGAAGCCCAGAAGCGAAGGGGTCCAGAGTCCCGGCGTGACCGACCCTTCGGATCCGGGCGGCCTTCCGGACCGTGTCCACGACGTCATGGGAGGTAGGGCCCTCAGCTTTGTCCACCAGAAGGATGCCGATAGGGGGGTGTGTCACCACTTACCCTCACTACCTTCGGCCGCGCCTTCCGGGTCGGCTGGGTCGATACCCGTCTCCCCGGCCTCCTGCCCACCCTCAGGGATGACCTCCTTGAGCACTTCCTCGATGCGCAGGGCGAAATCCAGCGTGGTATCGTGGAGGAACCGGAGTTCGGGGATCCGTCTTATCCGAAGGACCTTCGCCAGTTCCCTTCGGATGAAGGAAGCCGCCGCCGCCAGGCCCTCGAGGATTTCCTCCACCGGCACACTGTCGTCCACTGGCCTGATGAACACGCGGGCCAGCCAGAGGTCCGCGGTCACTCGAACCTCGGTTACCAGAACCGGTCCCACACGCGGATCTCTGACCTTATGGGTCAGAATGTGGGAGATCTCCCTTTTGAACTGTTCGTTCAGGCGGGCACTTCGATGATGGGTCATTGCAGTGTTCTCGCCGAGGAGCGTCCGGGAATCGTCACCGGAAGGAGCGTTCCATGCGCAGAATGATGGCCCGGCCGTCCCGCTCCACAAAGCTGTCCAGCTTATCGAGGATGGAGTCGGCTTGGCCCCGGTCCGTTGTGACTATCGCGGCCGTGAGTTCGGCACGGGTCCAGACGTCGTGGTGGCGGGTCTCAGCCACAGAGACACGAAAGCGGTGCTGAAGACGCTCCTTCAAGGACTTCACCACCCGTCGCTTCTCTTTGAGAGATCTACACTCCGGAAGGGAGAGTTCCCATGACCCGACGGCGATTACCATGCTGGCCTGCTCCAGGAACGGGCTCGGTGCTTGGATCCTATCCTCGGCCACACCCGGGTGCCCGGTCAGCCTCCTCGGGGTTCTCGCACCTTAGGTCGTCCCGCGGCGGCCTGGGCAAGGGTCCGGGCGAACTCCTCGACCTGGTAGCATTCGATGACATCCCCGACCTTCACGTCGTTGAAGTTGGCGATGCCGATACCGCACTCGAAGCTCTCCCGAACTTCTTTCGCGTCGTCTTTGAACCGTTTGAGGGAGGAGAACTCTCCGTCGTAGACAACGATGCCATCCCGCACCAAGCGGGCCTTGGCCTTCCGTTGCACAACCCCTTCAGTCACATGGCAGCCCGCAATGGTCCCCACCTTCTGGATCTTGAAGATCTCCCTGACCTCGGCGGCCCCTACAATCTTCTCCCGACGCTCCGGTGCCAGCATCCCTTCCAACGCAGCCCGAACCTGATCAACGGCTTCATAAATGACGTCAAAGAAGTGGATATCCACGCCCTCACGCTCGGCGAGATTCCGTGCATTGGAATCAGGGCGGACACGGAACCCCATGATGACGGCTCCGGCCGGACCCGCGAGAATGACGTCGGATTCGTTGATAGCCCCAACCGCCCGGTGGATGATCTCCACCTTGACCTCGGAGGTGCCCAACTGCTCCAGCGAGTCTGAGAGGGCCTGGACCGAGCCGTCAACGTCGCCCTTGATGATGAGGGGCAGGGTGCTCACCTGCCCGGCAGCCAGTAGCTGAGAGAAATCGCCGAGCTTGAAGCCCCGCTCCTTGATACGGAGCTGTTTTTCCCGCTCCAACCGCTGGCGGTTGGTCGCGATCTCGGCGGCTTTCACAGCCGTCTTCACGGAAAATGCCTCACCGGCCTGGGGTACACCCGCAGCACCCAGAATCTGCACTGGGATCCCAGGACCCACTTCCTTCACCGGTTTTCCTCGCTCGTCCAGCATGGCCCTGACCCGGCCGTCGTAGAGACCGCAGATGAAACTGTCTCCCACCCGCAGGGTCCCGTTCTGTACCAATACCGTGATTACCGGTCCCTTCCCTACGTCCAGGCGTGATTCGATGACGGCGCCGTAAGCTTCCCTGTCCGGATTGGCCCGAAGCTCCAGCATCTCGGCCTGGAGGAGGATCTTTTCCAGGAGCTCGTCGATTCCGATCCCCTGCTTCGCACTGATCTCGGCATTCAGGACGTTTCCACCAAACTCTTCCACGGTGACGTCGTGTTGGAGGAGCTCCTGTTTGACTTTGCCGGGATTGGCAGCAGGGAGGTCGATCTTGTTGATGGCCACGACCAGGGGAACTCCGGCGTTCCGGGCGTGGCTAATGGCCTCTACCATCTGGGGCATGACGGAGTCCTCGGCCGCAACCACGAGGACCACGATATCCGTCACGTCAGCCCCCCGGGCTCGCATGGCCGTAAAGGCTGCGTGCCCCGGAGTGTCCAGGAAGGTGATGCACCGACCGTCAGGGAGCTCTACGTGGTACGCCCCGATGTGCTGGGTGATACCGCCAGCCTCGCCAGCCACCACGTTGGCGCTCCGGATCTGGTCCAGAAGCTTGGTCTTCCCGTGGTCCACATGTCCCATGACCGTGACCACGGGAGGCCGGGGCCGGAGATCTGCCTCGTCGTCGGCATCCTCTTCGGCGACCTCTTCAGCGGCGTACTCGGTCTCCCTCACCGCCGTGAAGTCGAACTCCTCCAGGAGAAGCTCGATCTGGTCGAAGTCCAGCCGCTGATTGATGGTGACCATCAGGCCCATGTTCTTGAAGGCGGACCCGATGATCTCCGTGGAGGAGATGTCGATGAGTTCCCCGAGCTCGGCAACGGTCAGGAACTCGTTTACCCGAACAGTGGTCCGTTCCCGTTCCTGCTCCTGGCGCACTTCCTCCTCTTGCGCTTGGATATCCTCTTTGCTGGGAATGGTGCCCTTGCCCCGACGGCGCTTCTTGCCACCCGCGCCCTTCAGCTCTGCCATCACCCGCTGGATATTGGACTGTACGGCGTCCTGATCCACGCGCTGGCGCTTCTTCCCCTTCTTGTCCTTCTTGCTTTTTCGACGCCCGTCGGAAGTATACCCCTCCGCCTGAATCCTGACCTGCCCCCCAGGGGCGGCCGATGCGGCCGGAGCGGAAACGGGCTTCCGGATCACCCTCGCAGGGCCCTCAGGCCCGGACCGCCTCACGGGCTCCGGCTTCGGAGCCGGATCCAGGGATTCCGATTCATCATCCGGATCCCCTTCAAACTCGACCAGGAAGGACTCCCCGGCATCCTCTTCCCCCTCCGAATCCACTTCAGGGAGCGGAGCCTCGTCCTCTTCATTCCCCGCTCCCGGCGCCTCGGCCTCCACGGCTTCCTGAACGGCCTCGACTGCGGACTCGGCCTCGACCCCGTCGTCTACTTCCGGGGCCCCAGCTTCGACCTCGACATCTTCGTCACCGGTCTCGGCAGAAGCCTCGGGGACCTCGGCCTCCACATCGGAATCCTCGTCCCCCCCTTTGAAGCCCTCGGCCGCGACAGCCTCATGGGAGTCGGCGCCCTCCTCCGGCCCTGCCTCCACCACCTTCCTGGCCACTTTCCGGCGGCGTCGCCTGGGCCGATGGGCGTTTTGGGCGTCCTCGATGGCCGCTTCAAGGGCTTCCGGAACCTCCTTATGGCCGGCCCGCCGCTCTCGCTCGATTCGAGCGAGAACCCGGGACACGTCGGCCTCGGAGACGTCCGATCCGGCTCCCGATACGTGGATCCCCAGCTCCCTGAGGAGCAGTACGAGCCCGTCCGCCGGGACTTTCAGGTCTTGTGCTAGGTCGATAACCTGCATGCGTTAGGACTACCTCCGCTGGGCGATGCTGCAGCCCGTCAGTTCAAGCCCGGCCCATTTGCCTTTGAAGCTCTTTGGCAAAACTGGCTCGGGTGACTCCCACTACCGTCAGGGGCCCACTCCCTACAGCAGCCCCCAGTTCGGCCCGGTCCCCCAAGATCCCCAATGGCACCCCCCGGCTACGGGCCAGGGGCAGTACCTTGTTGCGTTGGGTCTCGGACCCGTCTTCGGCCAAAACCACCAACCGCACCTCTTCCTTTCGGAGAGCTCGACGAGTGGCGTCCGTACCTTTTACGACAGCCCCGGCTCTTTGGGCAATGCCCAAGAGAGCAAGGGCTTTAGCTCTTCGGCTCGTCCCCATCTGCTCCTGGCTCCGCAGGGGCCTCATTCTCCCCGTCCCCCGAAGCCTCACTCAAAGCCTCCACCTCCCCGTCTTCCCCGCCCTCTTCATCCTCTTCGTCGAGCTCTACATCCTCTTCGTCGAGCTCTACATCCTCGATCTCGGGAGGGTCATCACCCATGACCTCCCCCTCCACCACCGTGAGCTCGTCGATGATTCCAAGAAGCCGACCGGCTTCCGTCTCGGTGAGGCCCGGAACCTGCTGAAAGTCGTTCTTCTCAAGGTCGATGATGTCGAGAAACGTATGATATCCCGCGGCTTCCAGGGCCGCCAGGGTCCGCTTCTCCACATCCAGTTCCGAGAGGGGGAAATCCGCCGTCTCGTACGCATCACCGGGGGGCGGCTCACCGAACAGAGAGAGGTCGGCGCCGCGCTCGAGCCACTCCCTGGATCCGTAGAGGTCGATTTGCCATCCGATGAGCTGGGACGCCAGACGCACGTTTTGCCCGTTCCGGCCGATGGCCAGGGAGAGCTGGTCCTCATCGACGATCGCCGTGATCACCTGCCTGGCGTAATCGCTGACGACCTTGGCTACGCGAGCCGGGGCCAACGCCCGTCGGGCGAACACTTCCGGATCGGGATGCCAGGGAACGATATCGATTCGCTCTCCACCCAACTCATTCACGACCGCCTGGACTCGGGACCCCTTCAGCCCGACGCAAGCCCCAACCGGGTCGATAGAATCGTCCCGGCTGGACACCGCGATCTTCGTCCGGCCCCCGACTTCCCGGGCGAGCTCACGGATTTCCACGATCCCCTGATAGATCTCGGGAACTTCCAACTTGAAGAGGGATGCCACGAACAGGGGATCCCCACGGGACAGGATCAGCCTGGGCCCCTTCGGCGTCTCGTCCACCTTCTTCAGGACCGCCCGGATCGGGTCTCCCTGACGGAAGCGCTCACGAGGATTCTGCTCACGCCAGGGGATGATGGCCTCGGCGTCCTTGGCCCGATTCAACATCACGACGATCTTGCCCCGTTCGATCTGTTGAACCTCTCCGGAAAGGAGCTCACCCAGTCGATCGGCGAATTCTTCCCGGATCTTTTGGCGCTCCCCCTCCCTCACCCGCTGAACGATCCGCTGCTTTGTGGCCATTACCGCGTTGCGGCCGAACGCAGCGAAGTCCACAGGAATCTCCATCACATCCCCGACCTCGTACGTGTCGTCGTCCCAACGAGCTTCCTCCAGGGCGATCTCGGAGGATTCGTCTTCCACTTCATCGACCACCCGTTTCAACACGATGATGTCGATGTCCCCGGAGGCTTCATCAATGTTGATTTCGGCCTCCACGTTGGGGCCGTAGATCTTCACCAACCCCGCAATGATACCATCCCGGATGAGGTCATAAACCTCGTCCCGGCTCAGATTTTTCGTTGCGGCGATATCTCGAAATGCCGCTACAATTTGGCCAGCGTTGGTCATTCTCGTCCTCTTGATCCTGCCAGGATACCCATAACCTCAGGGCCCCGGCCGTCGGCCGGTCGCTTCAGTCCCATCGAAAGATCAGGTGAGCCTTTTGGATTCGCTCCATCGGAATCCGAACCTGCTCTCCGTTTTCCAGGAGGAGAGCCACCATGGCCTCTCCCGCCTCGTCCTCTTCGAGCCCTAGGAGCTCACCCTCGAGGCGATTCCCCTTCCCTTCCGGAAAATCCCTTCCCTTTACCATCACCAGATTCCCCTTGAACCGTTCCCAGTCCCTGGGCCGGGTCAGGGGCCTCTCCACCCCTGGGGAGGAGACCTCCAATACGTACCGCTCCGGGACCCCGGGATGGGCGTCGAGCCAGGGCTCCAACTCCCGGCTCACCTCGGCGCAGTGGTCCACGCTCACGCCCCGCTCACCCGGCACCGAATCGGGAAGATCCATCCGGACCCGTAGAATGGGTCGTCCTGGACTCCCGACCCATCCCGCCTCCACCAGTTCAAATCCCATTCGCTCCAGGCGGGCTTCCACCTCACCCACGATATCCGGAAGGGGAATAGCCACGGCTTCCTCTCCTTCCTCGCCCATCGAAGCTGACAGGAATAAAAAAGCGGGGGTCGCCATCACCCCCACTCACAAAAAGGGCCGCCCCGAAGAGCAGCTCCGGATTTGAAGATAGCGAAAGGACCCCCGGCCTTCAAGGATGAGGCGGACTCTAAGCAGAGGATAACCGGTGGTCGGGCCCCCGCGGGGCTTAAGCTACGCCTTCCGTCCGGACGATTTGTGCTCCCAGAGCCCGAAGCCGGGTGTCGATATGCTGGTAACCACGCTCGATTTGGCCGATGTTCTTGATCTGGCTCTCCCCTTTCGCCCCCAAGGCCGCAATGAGCATGGCCATACCGGCCCGGATGTCAGGGCTCTCCAGGGTGCTCCCCCGCAACTGGGCGGGGCCGACCACCACGGCCCGATGGGGATCGCACAAGATGATCTGAGCCCCCATCCCTACCAGCTTGTCGGTGAAGTACATACGGGACTCGAACATCTTTTCATGGATCAGGATCGTCCCACGACATTGGGTCGCCGTTACCAGGGCGATGGAGGTAAGGTCGGCCGGGAAGGCGGGCCAGGGCCCGTCGTCGATTTTGGGCACATGCCCGAAGGCATCTTGTTGGATCTCCAGGACCCGGTCCCCGTGAACCACCAATGACGTGCCATGGATGGAACACTCCACGCCCAAGCGCCGAAAACCCAACAGGGTCGAATCCAGGTGCTCCACCGGGGCGTCTTCGATGGTGATCTCACTCCCGGTCACGGCGGCCAATCCAATGAAGGACCCCGTCTCGATATGATCGGAGGAAAGGCGGAAAGTGGTTCCGTGAAGCTCTTCCACCCCTTCGATGTCCAGAATGTGGGTCCCGGCCCCTCGGATTCGAGCCCCCATCTGAATCAAGAGGCGGCACAGATCCTGAACATGGGGCTCGGCTGCAGCGTTTCGAATCAACGTGTGACCCCGGGCCAGGGCCGCCGCCATGACGGCATTTTCCGTCCCTGTCACCGAAGGCTCGTCGAGAAAGATGTTCGCACCGGTGAGCCCCTGGGTCTCCATGGCAAAACCCGTCCCCGACTTCCGGACCCCGCCCAGGGCCTCCAGGGCCAGGAAGTGAGTGTCCAGGCGCCTGCGTCCGATGACATCTCCTCCTGGCGGTCCCAGATCCACCATCCGGAACCGAGCCAGAAGGGGGCCTGCAAGGAGGATGGAAGCCCGGATCTTCTTCGCCAGCTCCGGATCGGGGCGGCCCCCGGCCACCCCCCCGGCCATCATGCCAACTTCGTTTTCACTCCTCCAGTCAACCCGAACACCCAAGGATTCCAGGAGATCCAGAAGAGTTTCCACGTCCCGGATCCTGGGAACGTTCTGGAGGACCACCTCCTCCCTGGTGAGGAGTGTGGCCGCGATGGCCGGGAGTGCCGCGTTCTTGTTTCCAGCGGGTCGAATGGTTCCCCTAAGTGTATGACCACCCTCGACGACGAACCGGGGCATGGGTGTTTCCCTGTGACGCGGGATCTGGAAGACCGAGAAATCGGGGCTCCTCGAGAAAGCTGGAGACCGGGACGGCGGGAACATACCGGTCCGTCGTCGCTTCCAGCAACCGATGTCCGGGTTCCCCCGGCTTGACACTCTTCTTTTCCCGCCTCTACAATCGCATGGATCAACTATTCATAGCCCCCGCCCGAGGCCCATGATGCGGCTCAGCGATTATCTGGATGACGACCTGATTATCAATGATCTGGAGGTCCTGAACGTGGCCGGGGCCCTGGAAGCCTTCGGAGCCCTTTTCGAAAAGCGGGGTCACGTTCCGTCAGGGGCGGAAGCGGTCCGGGCTTTGGCGGCCAGGGAGGAATCCCACACGACCTGTCTGGGACACGGGGTCGCCGTACCCCACGCCACGGTCCGGGGCCTGCCGGCGCCCCTCCTCCTGGTGGCGACCGCCCGCACCCCGATCCAGTTCGGCCCGCCGGAAACGGATCCGGTGGACCTCTTCTTCGTTCTTCTTTCCCCACCGGGGAGGGAGGGAGAGCACATCAAGCTACTGGCCCGCATCTGCCGTCTGGCCCAACACCCGGAGGAGCTGGAAGCGCTGCGGGGGGCCTCGGATGACGAGGGGCTTCTGGAGGCCATCCGTCGGGTGGATTCCCGCCATGTATAAGGCATCACCATGCACTTGCTGATTGTTGTGGTGAACAACCCGGAGAAGGTGGACGAGATCCTGGCGGGTTATCTCGAGCTGGGGATCACCGGGGCCACCATCATCAACAGTGAGGGGATGGGCCGGGTTCTGAGCCATGACATCCCCATCTTCGCTGGTCTCCAGACGCTGATCTCCAGGTCTCGTCCACAGAACCGGACCCTCTTCAGTGTCATCGACGATGAGAAGGTCGAGCCGGCCATCGCTCTGTTGCAGGAGGTCTGCGGGGACCTTTCGCAGCCGGCCACCGGGATTGCCTTTTCCCTCCCCCTGGACCGCGTGGTGGGACTGGCGCCGGAACTGGGAGAGGACCATAGCCCCGTGTAGTCCCCGGTCTCATGGACCCCTTCGCCTCTACCCTGATCTTGATTCTCCTGGCCCTGGTCGGGGCCCGCTTTTCCTTTTCCACCTTGCAGGTCCCACCGGGCCCCCGCCTGGTGTTCCGAACCGGCACCCATTTCCTCTTTCTTGGCTTCATCCTGGGTCCGAACCTCCTGAGCCTCCTGACCCAGGAGGCGGTCCAACAGCTGGTCCCCCTCCTGGGAATGGGATTGGGGTGGATCGGGTTTCTCTTTGGCCTGCAGCTGGACCGGCGGAACCTAAGGCAGTTCCCCCCGGTCTTCTTCCTCCTGGCCATCGGCCAGGCGATTCTGGTCTTTTTCCTCTTTCTGGCGGTCGGTTGGATCGTTCTCCTGGGCGCGGGCCAGGCGGGGCGGACTCCGCAGCTCCTCCTGATGGGGGCGGCGGCCACCGCGTGCATCTCCGCCCCGGCCGGAATCGCGCTGATCTCCACGAACTACATGGTACGGGGGAAGGTCAGGGATCTTCTCTTTTTCGTCGCTTCCGTGGACGCGCTGGTCGGAATCGGGGCCCTTCAGGTGATCTACGCCCTCTTCCCCCCGTTGGATTTGGGTGTGGGGCTGCCGTTGCTTCCCCGGTTGGCATGGGTGGTGGCCGCGCTGGGGTTGGGGGTGATTTGTGGGATTCTCTTCATCTGGCTCACCCGCCCGCGGCCGGGGGGGGAGGAGATGGTCCTCTTCCTTTTGGGGATTGCCGCCTTCGCCAGCGGCGCCGCCCTTCAGCTCCAGCTGTCACCCCTCTTCGTTTCGGTCACGATGGGTGCGGTCGTGGCCAATCTCTCGGCTGATCCCCACCGGGTCTTCAGGGTCCTCCAGAACTGGGAAAAGCCCATCTACGTGGTGTTCCTGATGTTGGCCGGCGCGCTGCTGAATTTTTCCACCCTGTGGATCCTCGCCTTGGCGGGGGGTTACGC
>JBDRDQ010000453.1:0-2266 GCA_043820695.1 Gemmatimonadota bacterium
GATACTCCCGTACGGGGCCTTCCCGGCAGTCGCACGGCGGATGTCGACCGAACAAGCCTTTGGGAAGACACGATCCTGGAATACCTGAAGGGAAAGGACATTGTGGCTGTGGAGTTTTACCGCTCCATCGGTGAGGTCCCGCCGGAGCTGAAGGACTATGCCTACCTGGACTGGGATCTGTCCGGAAGGGGGTGGGTCTCTCCAGTCAGCAACTGCGGCCTCGTGATCTTCTGGACCCGTGCCGGTTGTAGGCCGGACGGCAGGGGCGCCCCGCATCATCGAGTCGTGGCCAGCGAGCCCGCCGGAGCTTAAACTCGACCTCCTCTGGCAGTCCCTCCTCTTCTGGCGGCTCCATCCGTGGGCTTGGAGGATCCGAAATGAAACGACCTTCTGTCTCTCCTTCCATGGTGGTTTTCGCCGCTTTGGCCCTCACCCTCTCGGCCTGCCGACAACCCGCCTTCACGCCTGTGCTGAACCCAGGTGAGGTCTTGGGGAGCTACGACTGGTTGGATAACAGGGACTGGGATTGGTATGCGAAGCACATCCCCCTCTTCGACTCCCCCGACGAGGAGCTGAACGCCACCTACTACTACCGGTGGGAGCTCCTCACCAAGCACCTGACATACGGCTCCCCTGAAACGGGTTACACGTTCACTGAGTTCATCGACCGGCCCTTCTGGTCCGGAAGCTACGGGGCCATCAGCTGTCCCCTGGGTCATCAGTTCTATGAGATCCGCTGGCTCAAGGACCGGCGCATCGTCGAAGACTTCGCCCGCTACTGGTTCGAGACTCCCGGAGCCGAGCCCCGGAGCTACTCGAACTGGTACGGGGACGCTATGTGGGCCACCTACGAGGCCCAGGGAGATCGGGAGTTCCTTCGAAGGGTCTACCCTCACATGGAAGAGCAGGTAGCGGGGTGGACCGACGAGCGATGGGATCCCGAGCACGGGATGTACAGATGGGTCGGGGCCTGGGATGGGATGGAGACCAATATCAACTCCCGCCTCACCGACGATGAGTTCAGTGGGGCCGAAGGATACCGGCCCACGCTGAACGCATACCTGTTCGCCGATCTTTCGGCCCTGGCCAGGACCGCAGCCCTTCTCCGGGAGGATGAGAAAGCTGCGGAATATTCAGCCCGCGCTTCGGCCCTCAAGGACCGGGTCCAGGAAGAGCTCTGGGACCCGGATCGGGAGTTCTTCTTCCACCAGTTCGCCTTCGATGAGAAGGACGGGATCCAGGCCAAAACACTGACCTACGAGTCGGGGCCCTTTGCAGGGGATCCCCACGGCCGGGAGCTTCTGGGGTACGTCCCCTGGCAGTTCAACCTCCCGGACCCGGGTTACGAAACCGCCTGGAAGTTCCTCATGGATCCTGCCTACTTCTGGGCGCCCTTCGGTCCTACCGGTGTGGAGCAGGGGGACCCCCAGTTCTTAGTCTCCCCGCGCTGTTGCGTCTGGAGCGGAAACGCCTGGCCCTACGCCACCACGCAGACCCTCGTGGCTATGGCCAACCTTCTGAACAACTACGACCAGGATGTCGTCACCCGGAACGACTACGGCAGCCTTCTCCTGACCTACGCCCGCAGCCACCGCATGAATGGGCGGCCCTATATCGCGGAGGCCGCCGATCCCTTCACCGGCTCCTGGTCCGGCCACAATACCTTTTACCACTCGGAGCACTATCTCCATTCAGGGTTCGTGGATCTGGTCATCACGGGCCTGGCAGGGTTGCGGCCCCAAGCCGGAGACACCCTGGTTGTGAACCCCCTGGCACCGGAGGAATGGGACTACTTCGCCCTCCAAGGCGTGGACTACCACGGCCAGGACCTCTCCATCGTGTGGGACCTGGATGGGAGCCGTTACGGACGGGGGCGGGGGTTGGGCGTTTATCTCGACGGCCGGGAGCTGGCCAGGAGGCCTGAGCTCGGTGAGATCAGAATTCCCATCCTCCCTCCCCCTCCTCCTTCGCCGGCCCCCACTCCTCGCCTCCACAATTACGCCGTCAACAATGACGGCCAACATTTTCCCTTCGCTTTGGCCTCCTCGAGCCTCCCCACGGCGCCACCCTTCTACGCCGTGGACGGAAACCGCTGGTACCATCCTTCCCCACCCAATCGGTGGGTCGCCGGCGGATCAGGGTCTGAGCCGGATTGGTTCGAAGTGGATTTTGGGGCGGACCGCACCCTCACCGAGTTGAAGCTCTATTTCTTGGACACCGCGAGCGGCCCGCCGGTGGAGGCTATAGGGGAGGAGGAGGCCTCCGG
>JBDRDQ010000454.1:0-4762 GCA_043820695.1 Gemmatimonadota bacterium
GTCCGGTGTCGGACCCGGGAGGGGTGGCGCTTGGTGGTGGCCGCCATGTCTTCCGATCGGTCATAGACCAGCTTCACGGGCCGGTTGGCTTTCAATGCCAGAAGAGCCGCGTGCACCGCGAGCCCCGAGGGGAACTCCTCCCTCCCTCCGAAACCACCGCCAGTAGCCGCCTGGATGACCCGGATTCGATCCGTGTCGCGCCCGAGGGCGAAGCGAAGGGCATCCAGGACGAAATACGGGCACTGCATGGAGCCCGACAGCGTGATCACGCCGTCCTCTTCCCAGGCCAGCATACCCTGCGCTTCGAGGTAGAGGTGCTCCTGGGCCCCGGTTTCATAGACGCCCTCGACCACCACCGGAGCCTCGGCGAGGGCCCTTTCCACGTCGCCCTTCTCCGTGTGAAGGTGCTTGAGGACGTTGTCGTCGCCGTACTGGATCTGATCGGGAGCCGGCGTCGCTCGGAAGTCCAGGATCGGCGGCTCCGGTTCGACCAGCACCTCGACCTGTCGGACAGCACGCCTGACCTCGTCGCGGGAGGGATGAGCGAGGAGGACCACGGGCTCGTGGAGGTGCCGGACAGTCTTCGAGGCCAGCACCGGCTGATCGTCTTCGATGAGGTGGACCGAATTGAGACCAGGGATGTCGCGGTGATCGACCACGACGAATTCGGACCAGTCAACGCCGGTCCCGAAGCGGATCTCACGGATCCGCCCGCGAGGCGCCGGGCTACGAACGGTCCCTCCCCATAGGACTCCGTCGATGGGCAAATCGTCGACGAAACGCTCCCGCCCTGTGAGCTTGGAGAGGCCCTCGACGCGCTTCACCGCTCCTCCTGCATGAGTCCGGAATCGGATTGACCGTGCCCCTAAGTGTGAGTCAGGGCACACGGCCCGGCAATATGCTTAACCAACGGCTGTCTTAACGAGTGGCCCTCCTATCACCAATGGATTAGGACGTGGTCGTCGTCCAAGTCGGTGGCGGAGGAGCCTACCTGAAAAATCCCAGCGGATTCGAGGTGACCTCCGCTTCCCATTCGGTCATTGCGGCGTCGAGGCTCGTCACCATTTCGGGAAAGCGTTCGGCGAGATTGTAGGCTTCCCCGGGGTCCGTGCTGAGGTTGTGGAGGAGCGGGAGCGGGCCGGTAGTGTGGTTCGCTATTGAGCCGAGCTTCTTGTTGTTGGGCATCGGCCAGGTGTAGTGGCTGGTGTTCCTGAAATACTTCCAGTCTCCGGATCTGATGCCTTCCAACTCCCCTTGGTGATAGAGGTAGAAGTACTCGTGCGGGGACAGGCTGGATTCCCCTCTGAGAAGAGAGGTGATGTCCAGTCCATCGATGACCCGGTCGCCCGGTAGGGCGAGACCGGCGGCGGCCAGGCAGGTGGGGAACAGGTCCAGGTTGATGGCGGGGGCGTCACAAACCATGCCGGGCGGGATGAGGTGGGGTGCACGGGCGACGAACGGAACGCGGTGCCCTCCTTCGAAAGCCTGTCCTTTCCGCCCCCTGAACGGACCGGGGCTTCCCTGGTACCAGGGGCCGTTGTCGCTGGTGAAGAACACCAGAGTGTTTTCCGCCAGCCCGTTCTCCTCCAGGGTCTCGAGGATTCTCCCCACGCTCCAGTCGATTTCCTGTACCACATCCCCATAGAGACCCCCGGCGGAGTTCCCGGCGAACCCGTCCGATGCGAAGAGCGGTCGGTGAGGGAAGGTGTGTGCCAGATACAGGAAGAAGGGTTCCTCTTGCGGGGATTCGATGAAGTTGATGGCCTCGTTCGTGTAAAGGCCTGTCAGAGCCCCCTGGGCCTGCACATCGGCCTCGAGCACTTCCTCGTTTCTGTACAGGGGGAAGGGGTCCATGTCATTGCTGTAGGGGACGCCGAAATACGAGTCGAACCCGTGGCGGATGGGGTTGAAGCTCGGATCGTGCGTGTAGTCCCCCAGGTGCCATTTGCCGACCATTCCCGTGCGGTATCCGGCCGATCCCAGGGCTTCGGCGATCGTAATTTCGGCCACGTGGATTCCCGCGGTGGCATCCCGGGTGGCGAGGTCGATGAGGCCGATCTTTCCGGCGAGATAGCCGAGGCGCACCACGGCCCTCTTCCTCAGCGGTTGATTCCCGGGGTGAAGGGGGGTGTCCAGCATCATCCGAACGGGGTACCTGCCCGTGAGCAGTCCAGCTCGGGACGGGGTGCAGACCGCATCGCAGGTATGGAAATCGGTGAAGCGGACTCCCTCCTGGGCCAGCCTATCGATGTTCGGGGTGTTGATGGCCTGGGACCCGTAGCAGGAAAGGTCCCCGTAGCCCAGATCGTCGGCGTTTATGAGGATGATATTGGGGCGGTCACCGACAAAGTCCGCCAGCGGGCTCACCGCGCCCAGGTACTCGGGCGGATATGCCGGCCCGGGCGTCTTCCGAAGGAGGGAATAGGCCAACCCCCCGCCCGCCAAGCCGAGGCCTCCCAGGGCGGCCCGCTTTACAAACTTCCTTCGAGACAGTCTCCGTTTCTCACCCATGATGGGGAGTCAACATACGTCGGGAAGCCCTTGGGCCGAAATGAGGCACCTTTCCGCGGGGAGGGTATCGGATGGACACGCCACCCGCCGGCATTCCCCCCCATTACCGGACGAAGCGGTCCGGGTGCCTGGCCCCTTTTCAGAGGCTGACCACCGCTCTCAGAACCGATTTCACACGTTTCGAACAAGTTATGGATTGGGGCGTCTTCGAGTAGCGTTAGGAGGAGTGTGCTTCTTCTTCCACTCATGGAACGCGGCGGGCCGGAGTCTATACCGATATAGCGCGCCCTCGTGGAGGCTGAGAAGCAGTCCGAGCGCGACCTCTGCGAACGAGTCCAGGTCATCAGGCTGGACCCCTTTCGCTTCGCCCCATTCGCGCAACGCCTTCTTGTTCGGTGGTGCGCCGCTCTGGACGGTCTCCCGCACCACATCGGCCATCTCCGTTCGATAACGCAGCCGGATCGGGTTAGGCTCGGGCATCGAATCGCGGACGACGCGGTATTGCTCGCAGGAGCGACCGTATGCCCAGACGAACACATCTCGCAGTAGCTCTACACGGTTGAGTTCGTAAACGCCGAGCGTCCCCTCGATGTACGCACGTTCCGGCACACCCACGAAGGACAGCGGGCAGAGGTTGGCCTTGATAAGCGGCAAGTTCGCTGCCAGCCGAGATGTCCGCTTGTTCACGTCGGCGAACGGCTGAAGGTACGGAATGTGGACCATCACGAAGAAGGCCTGTTCGAATGGATCCGGAATCGCCTCCGTCTTCTCAAGCAGTACCCGTAAATACTCCTCGATCCGCTGCGGGATCGAGAGCGGCCGGTATGACGTTCCGGATATGTCCACAATTCGCATGCGGAGGCGCCCTTCATCGGCCGGATCACCGACGAGGTTTTCCGAGAGCGCGGCGTGGAGGCTTTGCAGCGTCAGAACGTCGAATCCCAAGCGATCCACCTCCCCAACCACCAACTCGATTGCGACCTTGTGATTGAGGATCATCTGCGTCTCGGAGATGTCCTTTCCCTCAGCACGCTGGCCAAACTCAAGTAGGTTCTGCGTGTCCAGTCTGGTGTACGTGTTCCCCTCTAGCCGACTGGACGCCCAAGCGAGATCGATCAGGAGCCGGGCGAAAATGTCGCGGGCATAGGTACCCGCCGGCCGCTCATTGTCCGGTGTCCGGCCCAGCTCGTGCAGGCGGTCACGGACCCGCGAGGGCAAGTACCAGGTGACCCCAGGTTCGTAAACCCTCAGGAAGTCGGGGTTGTATCCCACGGGCTTGTGTTCCACCATGGGCCGCCGCATCAGGCCCCGGACTTGCGCCCCTTCACGTGATAGCGGGACGTAGCCTTCCTCAGGATCAGGAGGCTCGAGTACGAGAGCTGGCCCTGGCCTGTAGACGATCTGGGGTCCTCCCCCGTCCGGAAGAATGCGGCCCTCCGTGAGAAGCCGTTCGAGGCGCCGCAGGAGAGTCCGCTTGGCGATTCGCCGCCCTTGCGACTCGACAAAGGCATTTTCGAGCGTTGCCCGTGCGACGCCCTCCGGATACTGAGCGATCAGCGCCTCAACCACATCCAGTTCGGCTCGAATGTCGGATCCCGATACGCGTGGCATTTGTCCTGAGGATTGAAGGCGTGCCAATCACGAAAGGTAGCGAGCCATTTACGGGCCTCCTGCGACCCATCGTGCCATTATCGTGCCATAAAATACCCTCGATGAAGGTTTGTGGCAAGATACGCGCGGAGCACGGGGCGTAGGAAATCCGTCGGACCCGGGGAATGGGGTCAAACCGCGATTCGCCCCGGGCTTGGGGATCCAATTGACCCACAGCTTCACGATCCCTTCTCTCGGGTGACAATTCCTTTCACTGCGGCCCGCGTGCTTGACGCATGCCCGTGCAGCCCCGTATTCCTCTCCATGGGGCCTTCCTCCCTGGCGCGGTTGCTTTGCCTGCGCCTACGCCCGCCGACCTTGATATTGACGTGTCCGTGTCGGCCCCTTGTTCCTTGGCGGGCAAGGACGACGCGGCCTTTGCCTTTCGTGAGGTCCTCATGAACACCCTGCTCCGATTTATCGTCTCCGTCACTCCCCTCGCTGCCTCCTTCTGGCTGGGCCCACCTGTTCCCGCAGCCGCCCAGTCCGCCGTCAATGTTCGCCCGGACTCGGCCCTTTACGGGGCCCTGCACTGGCGGAACATCGGCCCCGAGGGGAACCGATTCAGCGCTGCCGTGGGGATTCCGGGTGACCCGTATAC
>JBDRDQ010000455.1:0-2802 GCA_043820695.1 Gemmatimonadota bacterium
GTGGGTATTGTGTCGACGCTTCCTTCGATACGATTCCACACCGTGAGCTTCTGCAGTCGGTGGCGCGTCGAATCTCGGATGGCAAGATGCTACGTCTGATCAAGATGTGGTTGAAAGTACCCGTAGAGGAAACGAACGAACGTGGAAAGAAGGTTCTCACTGGCGGCAAGCGTTCCAGACGAGGCACCCCGCAGGGTGGGGTTGTCTCACCTCTGATGGCAAATATCTACATCCATCGTCTCTTACGGGCGTGGAAGAAGTTCGGCCTGGAGAGGAAGCTGGGCGCTCGGATCGTCAATTATGCGGATGATCTTGTGGTCGTCTGTCGTACGAAGGCCGGGGCAAGGGAAGCACACGCCTGGCTGGAGTGGATCACGAGGAGGTTGGGGCTTCAGCTCAACGAGCAGAAGACCTGCATCCGCGATGCACAGGAAGAGTCGTTTGACTTCCTTGGGTACACGTTCGGGCCCAAATGGAGCTGCAGGATGGGTCGGATGTACCTGGGAGTGGCTCCCTCGAAGAAGGCAGTGGGCCAGGCGAAGCAAAGAGTACGTTCGGTTCTGCGACCGGGGAACACGGCACCCGCCTTTGAGGTGGTAGCTGCGGTGAACCGGCGTCTGGTGGGATGGGCCAACTACTTCAGTGTCGGCTCGCTGAGTAGGGCCTACAACGCTGTCGATTTCTACACGAACGATCTACTGCGCCAGTTTTTCGCGCGTCGGCACAAGACCCCCGGGCGAGGGGTCCGTCAGTTCCACTGGCAGTACCTACATCAGACCCTGGGTCTGATGAGCCTGGAGGACCGGCGACAAAGTGCGACCTCGCAAGCTTTGAAGTGAATGCCAGTCGGAGAGCCGGATGCGGGAAAACCGCAAGTCCGGTTCGATGAGCGGGTTGGAAAAACCGGGTCATGGTTGGGCTACTGAGGCACTCCCAGAGGAAACGGGGAGCGAACGGATAGGCCCGACCTACCGCCACGGCGTTCTGGCTCGACTCTACCGATCTCGAGTTTTTCGACGTCAACGATGGCGATTCCGGTCTGGACGGTTTCCAGCACAGCCCCGAGTCGCTTCTGGCTACGCCGGAGCTCCTCTTCGGCCTCCGGTTGGGCAGTCACATCGGCGATCACCCAGACGATGCCGTCCTCCAGGTCGACCCCATTCAGGGGTGACCCGGACACCTCGGCGAGAAAGAGTGACCCATCCTTTCGTAAGAGGTGGTAGTGGAGTCGGACTACCTTCCGCTCCGGGAGGGCGGCGATGATTTCCTCGCCAAACCGGAGGAAGCTTTCATCGGAGGCGTGAACGAGGCGGGCGGATTGGCCGGTCAGCTCCTCAGGAGAATAGCCGAAGATGGCTGCGGCCATGCCGTTGACTTCCGAGAATGTCCGGTCCTTGGCGGTCGTGAAAATCCCCACCAGGCTGTTTTCGAAGACTGCCTGGCATGTCGACGTCCTTTTGGCCGCCGATATCGCTTCATTCCCCATGTCTTCGATCCCGTCCAGGCCAGGTCAGGAGGCCTTCCCTCTTTTCCCGACGACTGTCTCGAGGGCTTCGACCACATCCGCGGAAAACCACATATCCTTTGCTTCTCTGAGCCTTTCCAGGGCAGTCTCCGGATCATCCGCCGGACGGAAAGGCCGTGCCTCGGTCATGGCACAATAGGCGTCAGCCGCGCCGACTATCTGGGCTCCGAGGGGGATCTTCTCACCCTTCATCCCATTCGGGTATCCCGACCCATCCACCCTCTCGTGGTGCAGGAGCACATAGTCCGAAACGGGTCCCAGATGCGTGAACGGCCTGAGGATGTCGGCCCCGATCCAGCAATGGCCCTGGAGCTGGCTAGCTTCCTCTTCCGATAAAGGCGTAGGCTTCTCGATGAGCGTGTCGGGAATGGCGATCATCCCGATGTCGTGAAGAAAGCCTGCCGTCTGAATCGTCGTGATCTCGGCCGGGAGGAGGTGGCACTCCTTGGCGATAGCCTCAGAAAGAGAGGCTACGGCCTCGCTGTGGCCTCGGTAGTGGGGGGTTCGGCCTTCCAGAATCCGCACCAGTGACGAGAAGGCGCCGACGGTGACATCCTCCAGCTGCTGGGCTTTTCGCACAGCGTCTCGGGCCCGGATTTCCAGCTCTTCCCGCATCCAAGCTTCGGCATCCTGGTGAAAGTCCGCCTGGGTTCGCCGAACAAGAGCTCGCCAGAGGGTTTTTTCGAGCTCATCCAAAGCAGGCGGTTTGAGGAGATAGTCGGCCAGGCCAAGCCGCAGACCCTCCGCAGCGGACTCCGTGTCTCCCGCGCCGGTCAACACCACCACCGGCAGGTTTGGATCCTCCTCCAATGCGGCTTTAGCCAACTCGATGCCATCCATCCCGGGCATCCGGCGGTCCGTGAGAAGGAGATCGGGACAGGCGGACCTGATGGCATCCCTGGCTTCCAGAGAGGATTCAAAAGGCCTCACCTGGTATCCTATTCCCTCGAGGAACCGAACCAGCACTTTCAAGACCGCAGGCTCGTCGTCCACCACGACCACCGAGGTCTCAGAGGGCTCCGGCCACCGGGCCTCAGGTGACGGTCTCCTCGGCACGATTCCCTCGGTTCTTAAAAGGTCCACCATTCAGGTCTCCTTTCTTGTTTCTCCTACAGGCTGGACACCTCCACCGCCCCCTCCTTTACCGACTCGGCGACCTCGTCTTCACACGCTGGAAAGAAGAGGCGGGTCGTGGTCCCCTCACCTGGCTCGCTGGTGACCATGACGTATCCGCCCTGCTGTTTCGTGAGGCCGTAGACCATAGCCATCCCGAGCCC
>JBDRDQ010000456.1:0-4104 GCA_043820695.1 Gemmatimonadota bacterium
TCGGAGGCCGACAGGACCGCATAACTCTTGTGCACCAACCAATCCCCGGCGTTCAGGTAGTGCCTTCCAGGAAACACTTCCTTCAGAACGGGGTGGTGGGTGTGGCCGAGGACTACCAGGTCGAGGTCGGGGGCCGCCGCAAGCTGATCTGCGGCCCACGACTCTAGGAACCCGGCTCTCGCCTTCTGCTTTTCCAGTTGCCCTTCGCTTTCCAACCCGGTTTTTGAGGCTCTCCGGGCCACCCAGGCCCCCAGGTCGGGGTGGAGCCACCGAAAAGCGAACCGGGTCGGCGTTCCTCTCAAGACAGATCGGAGCAGCCGGTACCCCAGGTCCCCGGACCCCAGTCCGTCACCATGGGCCAGGAGGGTCTTTTTTCCCTGGAGGTCCAGAACGGTCGGCTCCTGGAGGAAGTCCACGCCAATCTCGGTTGTGAGGAAGTCCCCTCCCCACCAGTCGTGGTTCCCGCCCATGAGGAGGACCGGGACCCCTGAATCGACCAGGGCCGACAGGGCCCCCAGGATCCTGGTATGCCCCCTGGGAATCACGCTCCGGTATTCGAACCAGAAGTCGAATAGATCCCCGTTGATGATGACGCGGGAAGCCTCCGTCCCGCAGTGCTCGAGCCAGGAGAGAATAGCCCGCTCGGTCTCGGGAGGAGCCACGCCCAGATGGACGTCACTGGCCAGGTAAATGGGTGGACCCTGCATAGGGAAGCAAGGTAGAAGGCTTAGGTGCAGGGTCACAAGATGGTGGGGTTCGCCAGGGAAGGGAGGTGTGGGGATTGTCCTCCCCCGATCCTGGGCCCAGCTTCATCTTCGAGCCAGGTAACAGTCTTCTTTCCTCCAAGGACCGGAATGGTCGAGGAATACCAACCGCCGCCCCGTAATTCGGGGACCCGAGAGCCTCGGTACCCGGGGGACTTCGCGCCAAGACTGCGCATGGTCGTGGGGGTAGGCCTTCTGGCTCTCGTCACTCTTCCGGGGTGTCGGCCCTCCCGCCAGGCGCCGGGCCCGTCACCCGCCGATTTGAACCTGGAGGCCGTGGCCCAGGAAGCCCTTGTCGCCACCATGCCGGAAACCCCGGTTCAGATTACCTTTGACTTTCGCCTCAAAGAGGCTGATTTGAGGTTCGAGGGCAAGGGTGTGGCGAGGGTCGAACCTCCGTACAGGGTCCGGATCGACCTGTTCTCGAATCGGGGGGAGGGGCTCTTTAGGGCCGCCCTGGTAGGTGGCGATCTGAGGATTCCTCCGGGGGTTCCCCGGGAACTGGCCCCTCCTCCGGCCCTTCTTTGGGCTGCTCTGGGGGTTTTCCGCCCCGATGCCGGGCTTCGGCTGGAGGAAGGGCGAGGGGGCGGAAACGGCAGGGTAACCCTTCGATATGGTGGGGATGCGGGAGAGGACCTCCGCTTCCACCTGGCGAATGGGCTGCTAACCCGGGCAGAAATTCATGAGGGTGGACATTTGATCGAGGAAGTCGACCTGGATTTGGATGAGTCATCCGAGAATGTGGTGGAGACCGTCTATCGGAATCGAGCCCTTTTCTTGGAATTGACCTTTTCCCTCAAATCGGTAGAGAACGTTGAGTCCTTTCCGTCAGAAATCTGGGATCCTGGCCGGTAGAGGCATGGCGCCGGGAACCGCGAACCGATCCTTGGGCATCCGCGCCCGCCTCCGTTTCTTGGGGGGCTTTGCGTTGGTCCTCTCCTTCTCGGGTTGCTACAGCTTTCAGGCCGGGGCAGGGTTTCCGGACTACGTCAAAACCGTCGCCATCGTGCCTTTCGAGCTCGGACCCAACATCACCCGGCCCGAGATCATCGACGAGGTCTTCCAGGCCCTCCTCAGAGAATTCCCGCGCTCCCAAGGGCTCCAGCCGGCCGGGGCGGATGTGGCGGACGCGATAGTCCAAGGGACCATTGTGAATTATTCCGTCTCGACGCCCAGTTACCGAGCCGGGGCAGCGGGTGAGGTGCCAACGGTCCTCCAGCGGCAGGTGAGCCTCACGGTCAAAGTCCAGATAATCAACCTGGCCGACCAAGAGATCCTGTGGGAAAGCCCCGGGATTTCGGTTATGGGGGAGTACCTGGAGGAGAGCGAGACTGAAGATGTGGGGAGAGCCCTCGCCATCGAGCTTCTCGTCCAACGCATCATAGACGGCGCCCAATCAAACTGGTAGTATTCCGCCCAGATTTTCGTTCAGCACTCAGGTCCTTTCAACGCCATAGGAGCGCATGAACCCCGCCCGCTACATCCTCCTGAGCCTGAGCCTCTTCCTTTTCTGGCTTGTTCTTTCCGGCCACCACGAACCGCTCATTCTCTCTTTCGGGGTTTTCTCCTGCGCCCTTGTCACCTACGTGGCCTGGAGAATGGACCGGGCAGATCGGTTCGCTTTTGTCGTGCCTCTCACATTCCGCTTCGCCGTGTACCTGGCCTGGCTCATCAAAGAGATCTTCGTTGCCAACGTGAAGGTGGCGCGCATCATCCTCAGCCCAACCATGCCCATCAGCCCCATCATGGTGCCGTTCAAGGTGACCCAGAAGTCGGAGTTGGGGCGGATGATCTACGCGAATTCCATCACGCTCACCCCCGGTACCATCACCACAGGCACGGACGGGAAGCTGTTCCGGATTCATGCCCTCACCTGGCATGACGTGGACGGACGGGAAGAGGACGAGATGGACCGTCGCATTACAGCGCTGGACCCCCGGATCTGATGTTCATCGCCGCCGCCCTTGCACTGCTGGGCGCCATGGCGTTGGCCATGACGCGGGCCCTTCTGGGGCCCACGGTTTACGACCGGGTTCTGGCCGTGAACATGTTCGGAACCAAGACCGTGCTGATGATCGCGGTCCTGGGATTCCTCACGGGCCGGCCCGAGTTCCTGGATCTGGCCCTTCTCTATGCCCTCATCAACTTTGTGGGCACCCTGGCCGTGCTCAAGTTTTTCGAGTATGGCGACCTGGGCCGCCGGCTGGACCCGGCGGAGGAGGCCTGATGGGAATTCTCTTCGATATCCTCGGCTGGATTCTTCTTCTCGGCGGATCCTTTTTTGTCCTCATCGGGGCCCTGGGGGTGATTCGCCTCCCTGATCTCTTTACCCGACTTCATGCAGCGGGTCTCACGGATACCATGGGAGCCGGCCTCATCCTCACCGGGCTCATGTTCCAGGGGGGAGGCTTCCCTGTCACTGTCAGGCTCATCCTGATTCTGGGCTTTCTTTGGTTCTCCAGCCCCGTGTCGACCTACGCCCTCGCCAGGGCTACCCTGGCCAGCGGACAGGAGCCCTTCTGGGCGGAGGAGCTGGAGATCCCGGAAACCGCCCGGATCCCCGGAACGGTGTACCCGGTCGATGCCATGGAAGCGAGGGAATAGGGTGGAGTTCCTCATCAATTTCGCCCTCCTGGCTTTCCTTGCCGTCACCGCCCTGGCTGTAGTCCGAGTCAAGAACCTTTTCGCCGCAGTCATGCTGGCAGGAATCTACAGCTTCCTCTCGGCAAGCCTTTTCACCGTGATGGACGCCGTGGATGTGGCGTTCACCGAAGCCGCGGTGGGCGCCGGGATTTCAACCGTCCTCATGCTCGCCACACTGGCTTTGGTGGGGTCCAAGGTCACGACCCCCCAGTTTCGAATCACGGCGATCTCCGCTAAGGATACGCCCGGAAGACCCATACTCCCCCTCTTTGTGGTCCTTTTTACGGGAGCCATCCTGGTCTACGGAACCCTGGACATGCCTCCCTACGGAGATCCGGGAAACCCAATCCATCATCACGTCGCCCCCCATTACCTCGAGGAGTCGGGGCACGAGATCGGCATCCCGAATGTCGTGACCTCTGTCCTGGCCTCCTACCGGGGATACGACACCCTGGGGGAGACTACCGTGGTCTTCACCGCCGCGGTGGGTGTGATAATCCTCCTCGCAGGCCTGCGCAGCCGGGACACCTATGGCCAGGAGGCATGGGGTGAAGAACCGATTGACAACCTGGACATCGGGTTCCCGGACGCCTTCGGGGAGGGGTTGGAGAAGAAGCCCAAGAAGGGTAAGCCCGGTGGAAAGAAACGGAAGAGGGGCACTGGGGGAGTCGGATGAGCGACCAGGTCATCCTTCGGG
>JBDRDQ010000457.1:0-2978 GCA_043820695.1 Gemmatimonadota bacterium
GTACCATCGGAGGAGACCTCCAAAGAACACGGCCCCCATGGTGGAAAGCGGGAGATAGACCCCCACGGCGAAGGCCAGCGTCGGGATCTTGAAGAGAGCCGCTATGCAGGCGATGGCCACACCGATGAAGATTAGTGCCCAGGGAAGACTCTGCTCCAGGACGCCGTCGATGACCAGCTTCATCAACACGGCCTGAGGTGCGGGAAGCTCCTCGCCCCCGAGGCCGCCGGGGGTGCCCTGGTTCAGGATGATGATGACCAGGCAGACGAACCCGGCCGAGGTGATGACCCCGATCAGCTCTCCGATCTGCTGTTTGTATGGGGTGGCCCCCAGGATGAAGCCTGTCTTCAGGTCCTGGGAAGTGTCGCCGGCGATTGATGCGGCGATACACACCGCAGTTCCCACCATGAGGGCCGTGGCCTTGCCCATCATGTCCGTCCAGCCGAGGAGGTAGAAGACAAGAGAGGTCCCCAGCAACGTGGCGATGGTCATTCCCGAAGTCGGGTTGGAGGTGACTCCCACCAGCCCCACGATGCGGGAGCTGACCGTGACGAAGAAGAACGCGAAAATCCCGATGCAGAGGGCTGCAACGGCCCTGGCCGTGAAGGAATCCAGGTACCCGAGGAGGCCAGGGATCACCGCAAGGGCCAGGAGAATGACGGCCAGGAATATCCCCACGGTTCGGAAGCTCAGGTCCTGGTCGGTGCGGTCTACAGCGGCTACCACGCCCCCGACCTTTTTCGAGATCTGCCGGAGACCGAGCTTGAAGGACTCCACCATGGTCGGGATGGACTTGATCAGTGTGATGATCCCCGCCGTCGCAACGGCCCCGGCGCCGATATAGCGGATGTAGCGGTCCCAGATCTGTCCGGACGACATGTCCCGGATGAGCAATTGGGTCTCAGGAAAGACCGGCTCGGCCAGGCCCTGCCCCCAGAGGTTGATGAAGGGGATGATGATGAGGGAGGACAAGGCTCCCCCGGCCACCATGACCGTCGCGATCCGGATGCCGAGGATGTAGCCCACGCCGAGGAGAGGTGCGTTGACCTTGGCGGAAATGCTGGCCTTGAAGGGTAGCGCCACCTCCCATGACGATTTCACGAACTGGAACCCCTGGGTGATGAGCTGGAAGAGCATGCCCATGCCGATTCCCCAGAACACCCCGTGGGCCTGTTTGCCTCCGCCCTCCGCCGCCACGAGAACCTCGGCGCAGGCCATCCCCTCGGGGTAGGGGAGGGAGCCGTGCTCCCGTTTGATGAGGTACCCCCGTAGAGGGATCATGAACAGGACGCCTATGAGCCCTCCGGCCATGGCCAGAAGGGTGATCTGGCTCCAGGCGGGATTCATCCCCCAGATGAAGAGGGCGGGGATGGTGAAGAGGACCCCGGAGGCTACCGATGAACTGGCGGAGCCCACCGTCTGGGAGATGTTGGACTCCAGGATGGAATGCTGGACTCCTGCAACCGTGAAGACCCGGAAGGTCACCACCGTGAGGACCGCCACCGGAATGGAGGTGCTGATGGTGAGGCCCGCCATGAGTCCCAGGTAGGTGTTGGCGGCCCCGAAGATGATACCCAGGATGATCCCGGTGATGACCGCCTTCCAGGTGAACTCGGTGAGCGTTTCCCCGTAGGTCAGGGGGACAAAGGACTCCCCCGGTTTGACCTCATAGGCGGTGGACGGGAGTCTTCGAGGGCTTGGGGCTCCGGGCTGGGTGCTCATGGTCCTCGCTGGGAGCGGGTGATAGGCCTGAAAGGAGAATTTCCTCAGGGCCACGAGTCAAGAAGAATGCATAGGGCGGATGTGGTTGTGCAACGGCGCCGGGAGTCAGGGTGCCGGTTCTTCCCTGCGCTGGAGGCAGGCCCATAGTCCCTTGGTCTTTATCAATTGGTCTTTTTCAATCCGTGGAATCACTCGTCATGATAAAGAGGGGTTTCCGGTCGAAAGTGGTGTACTCCGGCCGGAGCCTTTTTCCGTTGTAGAACTTCCCGATGTCCACAACCTTTTTATGATCTGTGACGACCCCGATGGGCACCGAGTCGTAAACTCCTTTTCGCAGGCTGACCAGTCTGCCGTGGCTTCCCCCAAGAATCAGGTCGAGGGCCAGGTTGCCGAAGGCCATGGGCACGATGGAATCCATGGCATCGGGGTCCCCGGATCGAACGAGGTACCCGAGTCGCTGGTTCACCACGTTGATGGGGCGATGGCGGTTGAAGTTTGGGGAAAGCTCCTTCAGACGGGCTGAAACCAGGTCCCCGATGCCGCCCAGTTTGCGGTGTCCGTACTGATCCCGCTCGCCTCCTTCGAAGGTCATGTCCGCTTGATCGCGGGGCCGGGCGCCTTCCGCCACGATCACAACGGAATATTTGCTGGGATGACGGTTCCGATCGTAGACCAGGAGCTCCGTGAGGTGCTCCATGTCGAAGGGGTGTTCGGGGATCACGCATCGGTCCGCCGCCCCCGCCATGGTAGGAAGGATGGCCGTGTAGCCCGCATACCGACCAAAAACTTCCAGGACCAGGAAACGTTCGTGAGAGCCGGCGCTGGTTCGAAGTCGGTGGGACAGTTCAATGGTCCGGGTGACGCAGGTGCTGAACCCGATACAGTAGTCCGTTCCAGGGACGTCGTTGTCCATTGTTTTTGGAATGCCTACGACCCTCACTCCTTCCGCATGGAGCCGCTCGGCGTAGCTCAGGGTGTCGTCTCCTCCGATGGGAATGAGGTTGTCTACCCCGAGGAATTCCAGATTCTCGAGAACGGACGGCGTAACGTCGTTGACTTCGTCGGTGTACCGGTCTTTGAGATGTTCAGGGACTTCGGAAAGGGGCAGATGGCTGGGTCGGGTTCGAGAAGTGTGTAAGAAGGTCCCCCCCGTCCGGCCCGCACGGTTCACGAGATCTTCCGAAAGGTGTTGGACATTCTGTGTGTTGTCGGCGTGAGGATCCGGTACCAGGTCCACCAAACCTGCCCACCCTCTT
>JBDRDQ010000458.1:0-4840 GCA_043820695.1 Gemmatimonadota bacterium
GCAGAAGAGCTTTCCGAAGTACAAAACGAGTCTGGGGCATGGGCCCTTCGGCGGAGTCCACCAGGATGAGGACACCTTCCACCATTCGTAGTACCCGCTCGACCTCCCCACCGAAGTCTGCATGGCCGGGAGTATCGACGATATTGATCTTCACATCTCCCCAATGAACGGCCGTATTCTTGGACAGGATGGTGATCCCCCTCTCCCTCTCCAGGGGGTTCGAGTCCATTACCCGCTCGACCAACTCCTCGTTGGCCCTGAAGATCCCCGCCTGGCGGAGCATCTGGTCCACTAACGTGGTCTTTCCGTGGTCCACGTGGGCGATCACCGCCACGTTTCGAATCTGCATTCAACTGCCTCTTGTGCGTTCGCGCTGGCGAACAGTTCGTTCGTAGATAAGCCTTTCAAGTTAACGATTTCTAGCTTAATGCGTGGGGGTTGGGTCAACTTTCCATGCCTCTCCCTCATCTATTCAAGGACCTGGTTCCAGGCCCCCGGCTCATGAGCAGGACGAAGCCATGGAGGCTTTAGGGAACGCCCGACGGGAATCGACTACGAGGAATGCACCCGATCCAAAGGGCGGTGGGATTCCGGGCCGCCATCGGCCTCATCCTCGGGTTTGTCCAATGGTAACCAGATATGGACCCGTGGGGCCTTTGGGAATTGTGGATCGGCGGCCCGGGCTTGGCCGTCCTTTACGGTATTTCAGCTACCGGCCAGAAGCTCAGCGCCCACCAGATGGCCGAGTTGAGGCGGCGCATCGACGAGCTGGTGGCGGGGCTGGAAGCCTAGAAGCCCTTCCTCAATCTCCCAACACATAACCGAAGATGAGGGGCGCCACGATAGTAGCATCGGACTTCACCAGGAACTTGGGGGTGTCCGCCTCGAGCTTGCCCCAGGTGATCTTCTCGTTGGGCACCGCCCCGGAGTAACCACCATAGGAGACCTCAGCGTCGGTGATTTGGCAGAAGTAGCCCCAAAAAGGCGTGTCACGCTGAAGGTCCTGGATGATGCTGGGTACCACGCAAATTGCGAAGTCTCCGGCGATCCCGCCTCCGATCTGGAAAAAGCCCACCGAGGGTAGTTTTTCCCTCTCTCCATTGTTTTCCAGGTACCAGTCCATGAGGTGATGGAACTGCTCCGTCCCCGTCTTCACACATTGGTGGTGGGCGATGTTTCCGAGCTTCACGTTTGCGCTGAACATGTTCCCCATGGTGGAATCCTCCCACCCCGGGGCGAAAACGGGAATGCCAACCTCCTTGGCGGCCAGGAGCCAGGAGTTCGCCGGATCGGTCTGGTAGTGCTGAGGCAGCTCCGGATCATCCAGGACGCTGAACATGAATTCGAAGGGAAACCTCCGGTCGCCTCCCCTGGCCGCAGCTGCCCATCGATCCACCAGCCGCTTCTCCAGATGACGCATCACGTCCTCGGGGATGCAGGTATCCGTCACCCTGTTCATCCCCCTCTCGTAGAGGGCCACTTCGTCCGAGGCCGAGAGAGCCCGCCAGTCCTGGATGACCTCGTACTCGTCGTGAGCAAGGAGGTTGAAGACGTCCTCCTCCAGATTAGCACCCGTGCAGGATATGGCGTGGACCTTTCCGGCACGGATCATCCGGGCCAATATGATCCCCAGCTCTCCCGTGGACATGGCGCCGGCCAAGGATACCAGCATTTTTCCGCCGGCATCGATGTGGGCCTCGAAAGCCGCGGCCGCGGCAAGAGCCTCCCGTGCGTTGAAATGGAGGAAATGTTTTTCCATGAACCGGCGGATGGCGCCCATTCTCCCTCTCCCGTTGGCGGTGGGTCGATGGGAAAAGCTAGATACGATTCTCTCCCTGCGCACCCGTCCCGGCGAACCCGGTTGCCGGGGTGGAGGGAACCAACCACGTTTCGTAAGGAGGAACCCTGCATCGTCTTCCCCTTCCCGTTCGTCGGCGGAGTCCCCGTTCTCCCGCCGAAGTGACTTCCACCCTTGGCGCCCGATCTAGGGAATGAGCAGGCCCGCGGAGGGCTCGGGGGTGGAAGAGGTCCGGGACGATCCGAGCAGACCTCCGGATCCAGTCCTTTCGGATCTCTCCGATGGGCATTTGATCGACAGGAGCCTGTCGGCAGCCCTGGGTGACAGCAGGGCATTCGACGAGTTGGTCAGGAGGCATCAAGGCCACATCCGGGCCAACTGCCGATTCATTGTGGACGATCCTGAGGCGGTCCTGGACCTGGCCCAGGAGGTTTTCGTCAAGGCGTACTTCGCCCTGACCAGCTTCGAGGGGAGGTCTTCCTTTCGAACCTGGCTCCGGCGAATCAAGGTGAACCAATGTCTGAGCTACAGAGAGAGCAGGCAGAGGAGAACGGAGCTGAGGCTCCACGAGTCGCGACCGGAGGACGATCCGGCGCTACGGGTCAGCTCGGTCGCACAGGAGGCGGTGGAATCGGGTGAGACCCGGGACCGGGTCACCCGAACCCTGGATAAGATTCCCGAATCTCTCCGGATCCCATTGGTGCTGAGGGATATGGACGGATTCAGTTATCAGGAGATCCAGGGGATGCTGAACATCGGCCTCTCGGCCGTGAAGATGCGGATTCTACGGGGCCGGGAGGCCTTCCGGGAGGCCTGGGCCGAAGAGGAGTCGGGAGTGGAATGATCGACGAAGAGGAGATGGATCCGGAAGGGGTGAGGGAAATTCCTCCCATCACTGAACTGCACGACTACGAGCTTCCGGCCGAACACGAGTTCACCGACCGGGTCCGGCAAAGCATAGGTCGCCGGGAAACCGCGTCCAGCTTCGTGGACCTTTCTACCCGGGGCTTTTTTGCGCTCCTCATGGATTACCTCTCGACCATCCTTGGTACCGTTTTTTCAACCCCCGATCGAGAAGGCGGGGAGAAGGAGTCATGATGCTGCAGGACATCCAGGCCCAGATGGGTGAGATCTTCCGAAACATGGTGGAGCGCGCCGTGGGCTCCGTCCCCCAGCTCCTGGTCGGAGCCGTTCTCATCATCCTGGCCCTCATCGTGGCGAAGGGGGTGGAGCGCCTGCTCCGGGTCGTCATGGTGAGGACCCGCTTCGACGCCCTTGTCCGCCGCTCCGGAGTGGACAACTGGCTCTCCCGCATTGGGGTTCGCCAATCTCTGGACGATGTGGTCCCCCGGGTGGTCTACTTCATTCTCCTCTTCCTGTTCGCCAGGGAAGCGGCCGATGCTCTGGGGCTGACGGCCATCTCCGAGGCCATCGGATCGGTCATCGCCTATTTGCCCAGCCTTATCTCGGCGTTCCTCATTCTTCTGGTAGGAAGCGCCGTCGCCCAGGTGGCGGGAAAGGCGGTGGCGGAAGCCGGCCGTGGAGCCGGAATGGAATTCGCACCCCTTCTGGGCAAGCTCCTCACCGGCGTCCTCCTTTTCGTTCTCGTGGTCATGGCCCTGGGTGAGCTGGAGGTGCAAACCCTCCTGGTCCGGGAACTTGCGGTGATTCTCGTGGGGGGCGGAGTTTTCGCCTTCGCCCTCTCCTTCGGCCTGGGATCACGGGATATCAGCAGGAACATCCTGGCCGGCCTGTACATCCGAAAGATCATCCGGGTGGGAGACGAGATCGAGGTGGCGGATCGCCGGGGCCGGGTGGAAGCCATCACACCCACCCAGACCATTCTTCGGGAAGGGGAGCGGTCGGTAATCCTGAGCAACGGCGTCTTCCTGGACTCCGTCACCTCCCGATGAGCGGGCACGGCAGCCCCCCCGGCGGTGGGCTGCGCAACCCTCCCCCCGCAGCCACCGGGCCAGCCATCGATTCGCCGATCGTGAGGTCCCTCAGATGTGACTTTAGGGGCTCGCTACCCGTCTAGGGAGTTCAGGCGCCATGGATCTCGGCCGAAGGGCGGCCGGAGGGGCGCCGGACTCTTCCAAGGATGGAATCCATGATTCAGGCACCTGCCCGGGTGAGGCTGGGGCTCGTTTCGCCCCTGGCCTTCCTCATTGCTTTTGTGGCGGCTTTCCTCGCCACTCCCGTCGCCAGCTCCGCACAGGGGCTCACCTTCACGGTCTCCCCGTCGGCCCGCTGGATCGAGTGGGACGAGGAGCTGGGCTTCAAGCAGTCCAGGCTGTTCGGGGGTTCGGTGGGGATGGGCTTCGGCCGCTACGTGGGCCTCCAGGCCTTCCACCACCAGGAGGATGGCCTCAAGCGCTTCGAGGCTACCGAGGGCGATGAGACACCACAGCTCTTCGACCTGGCCAAGTCCGGGCTGCAGGTATCCTTGGCCCTAGGCTCGGGAACCTTCGTGCCCGTCGTGGTTGGCGGAGGAAGTCTCCTGAAATTCCAACCGAAAGACGGCGACGAACTCAAGAAGCTCACGCTGGACTACGGCGCCGGGTTCCGGGTGGTTCTCTCAGAAAGCCTCCACGGTGAGGTCCTGGTGGAGAGCACCCAGTTCCGATTGGACCCGGTCTTCCTCGCCACGGGAGAGCCGAGCTTCGAGGGAACGGGGCCCCTTCGGCGAAACATGACGCTCCGGGCGAGCCTCGGTCTCCAGTTCGGGCGGCGCTCCTTCGACAAGGCCGAGGAGCTGGACGATGCTTTCGCCCAGCGGTATCAAGCGCCTTTCTCGAACTTCGCCCTGGCCATCGAGCCTCTCATCGGGCGGTTGGACTACGACAAGACCATTGACCTCGACAACCAGGAGATGGTGGGCATCAGAGCCGGCGTGGACTTCGGGTCCTTCTTCGGCCTTCGCGGATTCCACTGGTGGGGCACCGACTCCGACTTCGGATCCACGACCGACCTGAAGGCCTATGGAGGGGAAGCACAGTTCACCCTGGCCAGCGGCCCGGGCCTGAACCCCTACCTCCTCGG
>JBDRDQ010000459.1:0-3248 GCA_043820695.1 Gemmatimonadota bacterium
GGATTCCGGACCATCGGGAGATAGACATCGGCGTAGTCCAGCCATGGCCGACCCGGAGGGAGCACTCCCACCACCGTGTAACTCTCTCCATCCAGCGTCAGACTGCTCTGCAAAACCGAGGGGTCTCCCCCGAAACGGCTATGCCAGAATTCGTTGCCCAGGAGGGCCACCCGACCTTCCCCACCGGGTTGGTCCTCACCCGGAAGAAAGGTCCTGCCCAGGACTGGACGGACCCCGAGCACCTGACCGAAGAAGCCCGAGGTCACTCGACCCGTGTTCAGCCGTTCCGGGTGGTCGATTCCGGTAAGGTTCGCCGAGGAGAAGCGGTACGCCCCCAGATCCTCGAAGGCCCGGTTCATGTCTCGCAGATCCCAGAAGTTTCCGGGGGCCACGGAAGCCCTGTCCCAACCCTGCTCGACCCTCGATTCCCAGATCCTCACGATCCGGTCAGGGTCGTTGAAGGGGAGGGGTTTCAGGAGGACGGCGTAGACCACGCTGAATATTGCCGTGTTGGCCCCGATTCCCAGGGCCAACATTCCCAGGGCGATGGCGCTGAATGCGGGCCGCTTCCACAGCTGGCGGAGGGCGAAGCGAAGGTCCTGACGAAGGTTGTCCATGAAAAGAACTCGATTCTGTTCTCGGATACGTGAGCGTTCCGCCCGGAGGGCTTCCCCCCGATACCGGGAAGGGTCTCCGAACTGCTCCCGGGCTTTCTGCTTGGCCGATTCCGGGCCCAACCCCTGGGAGGGGAGGGGTCACGGCAGTCTCTCGACCGGCGTCAGCCCCGACCTGCTTCGGCCGGCTGCGTTCTTAAGATCAGGGTCACGGCTTCCACCAGCCGCTCCCACCCTGAGGCCTCCTCGAGGAGTCGGCCACGGCCTCTCGCGGTGAGGCTGTAGAACTTGGCTTTTCGGTTGGTTTCGGACTGACCCCATTCGGATCTGATCCACCCCCTCTGTTCCATTCGATAAAGAGCGGGGTAAAGGGATCCTTCCTCAATGCTGAGCAGCTCCCGGCTGGAGGCTTCCAGCCATCTGGCAACTCGGTAGCCGTGCTGGGGTCGCACCGTCAGGGCTTTGAGTATCAGGAGGTCCAGGGTGCCTTTCAACAGCTCCGCTCTTGGCTCGGGCATGGTCGTTTGTGGACCGGTGGAATCCGCGTGAATGAGGGTGTCATGGGGACCATCCTCCCTAGAAGTCCTAGGTATATAGACGGGATCCTTCTGCGAAAGGTTGCAGCCCTGAACCAAGGCCTGGGATCCCAACCCCCCCCCTGGAATCTGGGAACCTGATGACCCTTCGACATACCTTCTTCCAGGCAACTGCGATCCTCGCCGGACTCGCACCGGGGGCAATCGGCGCCCAGGGAATCGCCATGGACACGACCTCCTTGTCTGTCGGCAGGTACGCGGAAGCCAGCACGTTGCTGGAGAAAACCATCTTCCGGATCGACGTGGCCCGGCTTCGCTTGCGGTTCGGAGCCGAGACGGCCCTCGGGTTGGAGTCCCTTCTTGACGGACGCCCACGCTCCGAATCTCTGGCAGATACCGCGGTGGGTCTCGCCGTCCAGGCCCGGGACGCCTGGGCCAGTCTCAGCTTTCAGAGGGATGTCGATTTCGACCGGTTCCTGGACGGAATCCGGGACGGCATCAATGTGGCTCGGAAGGCGGGCCTCGTGGATCCGGCCTTTGCCCGCAGCCTCTCCGATAGCCTCCCTGCGTGGTACGCCTCCTTGCGGGCGCGGGGAGTGCGGGACGGCGACGTCATGATGTACCGAATCATCGGCGACACGCTGCGTACCGTTTTTCGAACGGTGGACGGGCAGTTCCTGGTGGACCAGGTAGACGTAGGGCCCCAACCGCGCCTATCCGTCTTGGGTGGTTTTCTCGCTCCAGGCTCCGACTTCCGGAAAGGGATATTGAACTCCCTTTTCGGTCCTCTTTGGGAGGGGGCTGCACCCCCCGGGTCGGCCAAGCTTCCTATGCTCCTGCTCCCACCAGGATCTGGCGTAACCTTCGCCCTCCCTCCTCCACCATCTCGGTCGAGCAACTGAAGGCGAAACGGATTGCGTTCTCCCCGTGGGACCCGAATCCGTCCCCGGGGACCGATCCGATGCCCTGGGCTGCCAGGAAGGAAGACAACTCGTCGGCACTGCCCACTGAAAGGCGGGACTAAACGGAGGGCTCCATCTCCACCCAGAGGAAGAAGGTGCCCTGGGGAGGGAACACATGGATGCCTTCGATACCCTGGAGCGACCCCAGTAGGATGTCCCTCCGGCGAAGGTATTCGCGTCGCATCGTCTCGACGTGGCTCTGATCCCCCGTAACTGCCGCCAATGCGGCCCATTGGGTTACGGAGTTTACCCCGTTGATGGTGCACCGGAGGAGCTTCGGCAGCCGGTCCTTGAGGAGCGGAGCCCTCGCCACCACGTAGCCTGTCCTGAGCCCGCTCATGGCATGGCTCTTGGAGAAGGAGAAGACCGACACGATCCGCTCTCCCATGTCCGGGGCCAGGCTGGCGATGCTCACATGCCGGGCCGGCTCATAGACCACATCCTCGTAGGCCTCGTCGGAGATGATCCAGAGCCCCCGGTTCCGGGCGATCTCCACAATCCGCTTCAGATGCCCTTCGGACAGCATTACACCGGTCGGGTTGTGGGGGGTATTCAGGAAAATGGCCACCGTGGCCGGGGTCAGGGCTGCCTGGATGGCGTCTGGGGAATAATCGTAGCCGTTGGATCGGGTGAGGGGGATCCCCACCGGTGTTCCGCCGGCCAGTCGGATGTTCTCGACGGCTTCCGGCCACATGGGGTCGGGTACGATAACCTGATCGCCGGGACGGAGAAGGGCTCCAAAGAGCACATGCAGGGCGTGCATGGCCCCGTTGGTTACGAAGACGTCCGAGGGGGATACCGACGCGATGCCGTTCTTCCGCTGGACCTTTTCCGCCAGCGCCGCCCGGAGCTCCGGAATGCCGTTGTTGGGGACGTAGTGCGTCTTTCCCGCCCTCGCCGCCTCCTCCAGGGCCGTCACCACGTGGGGGGGCGGGGAGAAGCTGGGGTCACCCGACTCGAGCCGGAGAACCCGGACGCCTCGGGCCTGGGCCTCGAAGAGCCGCTCCCGGACCTGAACGATCTTTCCCAGGGAGATCTGATCCAGTGGGTGCGGGGTCGTGGACAACCTGATCTCTCCATTTTTCGGGGCCAAACGGGTTTCCGCCCAATGAGTTTTCAGGGTCGATAGCCCGGAG
>JBDRDQ010000460.1:0-2170 GCA_043820695.1 Gemmatimonadota bacterium
CGCACGTTCGGCTCGTTACGGGAGACCCCGCCGGACGCCGAGCCCCAATAGGGGGAAAACCCCCGCCACCACTGGCTCATCCGCACCTTTGCGTCTATTCTGAACCCAAACCAGGTCAACCATGGGACCGCCAGCCCCCCCGCCGAGAGTCCCGATGCCCGAGAACATCACGAAAGCGTCCCGGGAAACTCGCCTCATGGGTACCTCGTGTCCCGGGTAGTCCCATTTTGGGGATTCAGCCCGGTAGGGTCAGGAACTCCTCGCCTCAGGGGTCAAAAGAGGGAGAAACGGGATCGACGAGGAAGTGAGCGGCCTACCACTTGGTCTGGCGTTGTGCGACCTGGGGCATGCCAGCAGCATGACCTCAGCCAAGTTGCTGTCACCTGCCTAGGAGCATGACTTGAACCTTCAGGAACTGAAGACCCGCCTCAGGCAATTCGCGGACGAGAGGGACTGGGACCAGTTCCACTCCCCCAAAAACCTAGCGATGGCGTTGATCGTGGAAGCAGCGGAGCTTGTCGAACACTTCCAATGGCTATCCGAGGAAGGCTCCTCGGACTTACCCGATTCCACCCTCAAGGAAGTGGCCGAAGAGATCGCTGACATTCAAATCTACCTGGTCCGACTGGCAGACAAGCTCGAAATCGATATTCTCCGGGCCGCCGAGGCAAAACTCGAGGAAAATCACCGCAAATACCCGGCGAAAAAGGTCAGGGGTAGCTCCAAGAAATACTCTCAATACGACGGAGTCGACCCTGATCGATGATCGTCTATTCCGCCACCAGGAGAGAGTTCACCGACGACGTTTTCTCAAACCAAATCGAGAGACGGATCCTCGAAACCTTCCGTGCCCGTTCGGGCTCATCGGTCGGTGAGGGTGAAATCAACGCATGGAAGAACTCCATGCAGTACATGAACAACCTCCTCGTCGATGGTGAGATCCCCGAGGACGCTGGCGTTGCCATCGAGTACACCATTCCGCTGACCGCAAAACGAATCGATTTCATCCTGACCGGGAAGGATGGCGACCGCCAGGATACTGCCGTCATCATCGAGTTGAAACAGTGGACTGAAGCACGGATGACAGACCGGGACGGGATTGTCGAGACCTTCGTTGGAAGTGCCCTGCGGGAGGTTCCGCATCCCTCTTACCAGGCTTGGACGTACGCAGCGCTCATCGAAGATTTCAACGAGACCGTTCAGGAAGACGAGATTCGCCTCGTCCCTTGCGCCTATCTCCACAACTGCATCACCCCAGGGGTGATCCAGGCCGAAGCCTACCGATACCACACAGACCTCGCCCCGGCTTTTGTAAAAGATGACACGGAGAGACTCAAAGAATTCCTCCAACGCTACGTCCGGTATGGGGATTCGGACCGAATCATCTACCGCATTGAGAACGGCAGGATCCGACCCTCAAAGAACCTGGCTGATCATCTAGTGTCCCTGCTCCAAGGGAACCGGGAATTCGTGTTGGTCGACGATCAGAAGGTTGTGTTCGAGAGAGCTTTAGCGTTGAGCAAAACAGCTCAAGTAGAGAAAAAGCAGGTCCTGATCGTGGAGGGGGGACCGGGGACAGGGAAGTCCGTGGTTGCCATCAACCTTCTGGTGGAGCTCACGAAGGAACGGTTGGTCACCCAGTACGTAACTCGGAACGCGGCTCCCCGCGCCGTATATGAGAGTAAGCTCTCGGGCACCTTCACCAGGACTCATATCACGAATCTCTTCAAAAACTCAGGTGCCTACACCGAGTGTGACCCTGGCGGGTTTGACGCCCTCATTGTGGATGAGGCGCACCGACTCAACGAGAAATCGGGGTTTTATCAGAACCTGGGAGAGAACCAAGTCAAAGAGATCATCCAAGCTGCAAAATTGAGCGTTTTCTTCATTGACGAAGATCAACGGATCACCTTCCGGGACATCGGGGAATCTTCCGAAATCCGAGAATGGGCGGACTACCTGGGTGCTGAGATCCATGAGATGGCATTGGAGTCCCAGTTCCGATGCAATGGGTCCGATGGGTACCTGGCCTGGGTAGACCATGGACTTCAGATCCGGGAAACAGCCAACAAATCGCTGGAGGGCATCGACTACGACTTTCAGGTGTTTGACGATCCTAACGAATTGTTCCGCCAGATCGTGAAGAAGAACCAGAGGTACAACAAGGCCA